>JAVKIA010000001.1:0-112418 GCA_031459715.1 Armatimonadota bacterium
GGCAGGGAGCAGCCAAGGACGTGCGCGGGGTCGGAGTTTCGGCCGCGACAGGTTGATCTGCTCCATGCTTCACTGATGAAGTGGACATCGACGTAGGGTGGCGGGTAGCAGACGGTGAGCCACTTACGCCGCGCCTGATTCTTCGGCTGGAGCGGTCATGACAAATGCGGTGGTGGGTCAGTTTGACCCACTGCCCGGAGGCGCCCATGCGGGTTTCTCGGTTGGTCGCGGGCACACGTTCGGGGGGCAGGGCATCAACCGCCCTCCCCGTCCGGATGAAGTCAGCCACAATATAAGACGCCCTCCCGGCACCACCCGTTTCGAATCCTACGGTCGGTTCCGCTTTCCTCTGAAGTTCTGCCACAAGACTCGCCGTGGTCCGGTCGAGGGGTCAGTGTCGACGGACGAATCGAGCGATTGCGCCAGCCATCAACGGGCAAGCTTGAATCTTCCGGAGAAGATCGCCATGAGCTCAGCCTCAAGGCTGGCGAGCCAGAAGGACTGCAGTCCGCTAATCTTGTCGCTCACGGGGCCCTCACGTTCGATCTTTCCGTCCTCAAAATACACAACCGGCTGGACGGGGTCGTTGCCGGTCTTCCTGGCCAGGGCAATCAGTTCGCGGGTGCGCTTCTCGGCGAAGTCGAGCATGCGAATCAAGGCCCGTTCGCGGGCGACTCCTACGAGAGCCCCGCTGCGGTCAAGTTGAGCGCCGAGAGAGTAGTACTTGGCGACGACCCCGGCGGAGGCCTGGTAGGAAGCCAGGGCGGCGCCGAGGGTGGCATAGGACGCGGACTCGCCGCCGCCCACGCGATCCTTCAGAAATGGCAACACGCTCAGCGTGGCCAGGGCAAAGGTGTAGTCAAAGTCCTGGGTTCGAAACGCCTGCTTGACGGCATCTGGGTGCACGCCACGCCCCCTGGCGATCTCGTCGATGACGACGGCGTCGAAGTAAGTAAGGTTGGCCTCGGCAGCCCTCCGGAGCGTCTCGGCGAACCGCTCCAGACGCTGCAGACCCGGGGCTGGGCTGGTACCAGCGCGTAGTCCCGCGTCGAGCGAATCGTTGGCTGCCTGGGCCACGTGGTTGGCCAGCGCGTGATAGAGCGCGGCGATGAAGACAGACTGCCGCTGCTCCTCCTCGTTGGTAGGCTTGCGGCTGAGGACTTCATCCGCCATCCTCACCAGACCAAGGGCGACGGCCAGGGCGGCATAGGCATCGGCGAGGACGACCGCCGCTGGGGCCGTCGATCTGGCCGGCGACGTCTACGGTGAACTTGTAGTTGTTGATGTCTGCACCCAGCAGCAGGCTGGTCATGACCACAGCCATCCATCCGGCGGCGCGCCACATGGGGCCGGACCCGCCCAACTCCGACTCGAAGAATCCAACCCCAGCTCGTTGTCGCTGTTCGGTTCGACGCGCATGCGCACGCGGCTCGTGCCTCCGAATGGGCCCTCGGGGCCGGTAGCATACCAGAGCGCATGGACCTAGGCCTGGCGGGGTTCCCTGACCGAGATGGACACGGTCCCGACCGAACCACCACGAGCGCATCCCGTGCTGATCAAGACCAGGATGAGGAGAATGGCGGTCACGCTCTTCCCCAGCAACTCCAGACGGGTCACCATGGGTCTCCTCCTCGCCTGCCGGGCTCGACCGGACTGATACGCGCTGCCCGCCAATCCCTTCAGGGACAGTACTTCAGGTGTTCCTGGTGCGGGACGAAGAAGAGGTGCACGTCGTAGTGGTCGAACTCAAATCCCGCATGCCCCTTCGGGTAGAACTGGATATCCACGTGCTGGACCTTGAAGCCTTCCGGCACGCGCAGGTCCATCCAGCCGTCACCGACCCCCGGAGCATCCCAGCCCTGCTGGACCGGGGTCATGAGTGGGCTATCATAACTGATCTTGTACTCCACGAAGACAATCCGGCCCTGATGCGTCCCCAGCAGAGGGCCGAGGGGGCGATTCCCCTGCTTCGGATCTGCCCAGTGAACGCCCTCGCCGCGGATGCAGGAGGTGACCGGCTGCCAGCCCGGCGGCATGCCTTTTGGCGGAGCGGCACCCCCGGTGCGAGGGCCCGCGGCGCCAAGGATGATCAACAAGAGGGCCTGGACGACCGCCACCGCGGGAGTCCTCCGCATCACCTCCACCTCCCTACGCCACTTCCCCCGCCGTGATTCAGGATAGTTCGAGCAGCGTCCCCTGCTGCGGTGCAGGATCGTTCGTCCCAATGAGCGTCGTGCCATCCTGCCACCAGTACTTGTAGGTGAAGGGCACCAGGAAGCGCTCGCCGGTGGTAGGGTTCCTGGCCTCGGTCAGCCCGCCTAAGGTATCGATCCAGCGTTTGGCATCGCGCAGGTCGCCAATCTCCCTGACGTTGCGCGAGGTGAGGGCGATGCCGACCAGGCCGTTGAGCTTCTCGTAGCACTCCGCGGGAGGAAGGTCGACCTGGAGCTGCAGCTCGTTAAACGCCACGATAGTCGGCACCCCCCAGCATCGGATCGTAGAAGGAACTGGTCTCGGTACTGAGGATCCCCTCCACGGCCCTCCCCCGGTACCGCGCCTGGTAGAAGAGGGTAACCGTCGCTGCCTGGTAGCCGGGGATTGCCGCGCGGGGCACGTCCATCCGCCCGCGGACCCGGAACCCCTGGAACCGCTGAATGTACCAGGAGATGGCGCTCTCCGCTGAGACGACCCCGTTCTGCATGCGGGGGATGAGCCTGTAGCCGTGGGTGATCCCCTGGCGGTCCGGCGTGACGATCAGCTCCGCAGACCCGAACCGGGGATCCCACCCGGTCCAGTTCGGAGGGCTGGTGGTGACACGCCAGGTGGCAGGATAGTTGAATCCCCATGACCAAGCCCCGCCATCGGCCCTCCTCCCCGCGATGAAGAAGTGCTCCGTGAGCGGCACGAACCTGAACCGGAACACCCGTTGTTGTCCGGTGGGGCAGATCAGGGCCGCGCCGGGCGCGGCTTCGGCCCCGCCCGGCCGCATGACCGTGCTGACCTGCAGGAGCACGATGACGATCACGACCAGCGACACCCTCATCCGTTACACCCCTTCCCTCCGCCCGGTGCGCCCTCAGGACTCAAGGCGATCCCTCCTGTTTCAGGGGGGCACAGCGAGGGTAAAAGTGGTAGAGGGTCTCCAGAGAATCGAACGTCTCCTGCAGGACCTCAAACCTGGGAGGGGGGTAGATCCCTTCCAGCTCGGCGATCCGCCTGATAACGCTGGGGACCAGGGTCCCCGGCGGAATCTCCCCGGAGGCCAGGTACTCGTGGTGGACGATCTCGCCCGTCGCGAGATCACGGACGATGAAGGCCACGACCTCCTCGATGGCGGGCGCCTCCTCCGAAGCCGGGATCAATGCGGGCAGTACTTCAGGTGCGTGCCGTGCGGTACAAAGTAGACATGCAGGTCGTAGTGAGGGATTTCGTACCCCTCATGCCCTTTGGGCAGGAACTCCAGGTCCAGATGGTCCACCTTCACGCCCGGCGGTACCTTCAAACCGGTCCAGGACTTCCCCGCTCGGAAGGCCTCCTGAGCGATCATGTACTCGACGAATACCAGCCGCCCACGAAAGACGCCGTAAATGGGGCCGAAGGGAAACGCCTTGGGGCTGATCCAGTGCTGGCCCATGCCGGGCACGCACCCCCCTGCCGGCACAAAGCCCTTGGGCACACCCTTAGGCACGGGCACCTCCCGTGCCGCATCCGCGGCCGCCGTCAGCAGCAATATTCCCCCTACCGCCACAGCCAACAGCCCCCGCAGTGTCACCGACCCTCCCTCCCTTGCGCGCGCCTCGCGCTCAGGTGATCTGCCCGCGGGGACCGGCGCCGCTCTCCCCGAAGGTAAGATCAGCATAGCGGGGACCTCTCAAATGGTTCTCAAACAACCTCAGCATGGTCGGCCGGCGCCATGGAGGGAGTGGCGCCCACCGGGGCGAACACAGGGCCCTATCGGAGGCTGTAGATAGCCATGGCCACGCTGCCCCCGTTGGTCAGGACGAAACTCGCGCCTCCGCTGGTGGGCAGAGCCGTCCTGCACCGGAGCCGGCTCCTCGACGAGCTGCGCCTCCACCTGGAGAAGCGACTCATCCTGGTCTGCGCCGGTGCAGGCTACGGAAAAACGCTGCTGCTGGCCACGCTGCTCCGCGAGGCGTCCGTGCCTTTCCTCTGGTACCGGCTGGAGGAGGGAGACCGCGATCCGGCAGTGTTCCTGGCCTACCTCCTGGAGGGGCTATCGGCGCAAGTCCCGGGCTTCGCCGCGGAGGTGCGCGGGAAGGTTGAGGAGATCAGACGGTTTGCCCTGGGCCCAGAGGCGCTGCTGGCCGTCCTCGTGAACGGCCTCATCCAGACGGTCCAGGGTCCGCTGCTTATCGCCCTAGATGATTTCCACCACGTGGACGCGGGCGAAGTGCCTGCTGCCGTTGACTACCTGCTCGACCATCTGCCGCCGGCGATTCACCTGATCATCGCGTCGCGGACGAAGCCGCGCCTGGCTCTGGCCCGCCTCCGGGCTCGGGGAGAACTGGCTGAGATCGGGACCACCGAGCTCCGGTTCACGGTTGAGGAGATCGAGGAGCTGTTTCAGCGGGTCTTCCGGCGGCCGCTCGACGCCGCCAGCCTGCACACCCTGGCAGCCCAAACGGAAGGCTGGGCCGTCGGGCTGGTACTGGTCTATCATGCCATGCGGAAGAAGCCGCCGGCGCAGGCCAGGGAGGTTATCGCCCACCTGAAAGGCTCGCGGATCCACCTCGATGAGTATCTGGAGGACGAAGTCCTTCGGCACCAACCGGCGGAAGTCCAGCGCTTCCTGCTGCAAACCGCGGTCTTTTCCCGACTCAGCCCGGCGGCCTGCGACCGGATGCTCGACCGGGACGATTCCGCCCAGTTTCTCCGGTATCTCGAACGCAACCACCTGCTGATCGAGCCCCTGGACGACGAGCGGAGCGCGTACCGCTACCACCCGCTCTTTCAGGAGTACCTGCTCCGGCGGACTGAGCGCGATGAAGGCATTGCTGGGATGCAGATGCTCCGGGCCCGCGCGGCGGCGGCCCTCGAGGAGATAGGCGATTGGGAGGGCGCAATCGACCTCGCCCTCGTCGCGGGTGCGCACGACATGGCGGCCAGAGTGATCGATGAAGTGGCCGAGGCCTGCCTCGCCGCCGGGCTGTTCAGTACCCTGCGGCGCCGGATTGAGAGTCTCCCGCCCCACGTCCAGGAGAACCACCCCTGGCTGCTGGTCCACCTGACGCGGGCCCTGGAGGTGCAGGGAGAGTGGGAAGCCGCCGCCGTGGCTGTGGAACGCGCCCGGGCGCGCTTTCAGCAGCGCGCAGATGCCAGGGGACTCTGGGCGAGTCTGCGGGAGAGCGCCTGGATTTGCTTCCGCCGGGGACGGTACCAGGAAGGGATCCGCCTGGGGCACGAGGCCCTGGCCCACCTCGACGCCGGGCAGCGGGCCGAACGGGCGCAGACCTACTACCTGCTCGCCGCCTGCCTGGCCGAGTGTGGCGATCTGGCTGCCGCTCGAACGTATTGGGAGGAGGCGCTGGCGCTCCTGGAACAATACGACGATCGGATTTGGCGAGCCCGTGTGCTGCACGCCATGGCCCGGAACTACTACTACGTCCGGGGCGACTTGGCAACTTCGCAGCGTATGGAAGAGGAGGCCCTGCGGCTGTGCCGGGAGGTCAACAGTCAGCACGGCATATGCCACGCGCTGGTAGGGCTGGGCGGCGTCTACTTCGCCAGGGGGGAGGATCCCCAGGCCCTGGCGCTATTCGAGGAAGCGCTGGAAACCGCCCGAGCCTTGGGGTACCGCATGATGGAGGGCTATGCCCTGGTCTACCTTGGCGATACCTTCCGGGAGATGCGGGACCTGGCCAGATCCCATCGATACTATGAGGAGGCTGGGGCCATCGCCCGCCGCTTGCAGGAACCAAGTGTGCTGCACGGCTACCTTAGGGGCCTGGGCCGGCTCGCCTGGATACAGGGTCAGCTGGCGGAGGCGCTGGAAATGGTCAGCACGGCCCTGGACACCATCAAGCAGATCGGGTACCAGGTCCTCATCGCCGAATCATTGGTGGATCGTGGCCTTCTCTTGAGTGAGCTGGACCGAACTGAGGAGGGGCTGCGCGCCGTGCGCGAAGGTCTGCAGATGCTCAGGCGATGGGAGGCCAGGTACGAGATGACTCGAGCTCATCTATACCTGGCCCACCTTCTCCGCAAGAGCGGAGGCGAGGGGGAGACCACCTTCCAGGAGCACCTACGCGCCGCATTGACCCTGGCGGGGGAATATGGGTACCACAGCCTGCTGGTTCAGCGGGAGCGGCGCATCACCCTGCCCCTGCTGGTCACCGCACTGAGACTCTCCCTCGAACTGCCATATGTCAAAAGCCTCCTGAAGCGCATGGGAGCGTCGGCGGCCGCGGCTGTGCTCCCGCTGCTGGATGACCCGCATCCGGCGGTGCGGCAGGCCGCCTGTGAGGTTCTGGAAGAGAGTGGTGAGCGACGAGTCATTGGATCGCTGAAGCGCCATCTCCAGGATCCCGATACCGTGGTGCGGCTGCGGATCAAGGAAACACTGGAGCGATTGCGCAGGTTGCCGCCCCCTCCTCTGCGGGTCTACTGCCTGGGGCGGTTCAAAGTAGTCCAGGGTGACCGCCTCATTCCCGGGAGCGTATGGCCGAGCCAGAAGGCGCAGGAGTTGCTCGCCTATTTAGTCACGCGCCTTCCCCGCAGGGTGCCGCGGGAGGTGATTCAGGAAGCCCTCTGGCCCGCAGCCGACGGGCGCTCCGCTTCCGGCGTTTTCCATTCCACCCTTTACCTGTTGCGGCGCGCTCTGGAGCCCGAGATGGAGGAGGGGATCGGGTCAGCTTACATTGTCCAGTACCAGAGTCTCTACGGTCTCAGTGAGCGGGTCGATTGCTGGGTGGACGTGGACGCCTTTGTCAGCCGCTGTCATCAAGCCCAGGGCGCGGACGCCAGCGGCGACACTGGGGAAGCTATCCGCCTGTGGGGAGAGGCAGAGAGCCTGTACGCCGGCGACTTCCTGGAGGAGTTTCCCTATGCGGAGTGGACCATCTCTGAGCGGGAGCGCCTGCGGGAGGCCTATGTCCAGGCTCTGGAGAAGCTGGCGGAGGGCTGGCTCCGGACTGGGGAGTACCCCCGGAGCATTGAATACGGGCGGAAGGCCATCGCCGCGGACCCCTGCCGGGAAGGTGCCTACCGCCTGCTCATGCAGGCACTGGCGCTGAGCGGGCAGCGCGCCGAAGCGCTCCGCTGGTTTCGGGAGTGCGCATCAACCCTGCAGCGAGAGTTCGGTACAGCGCCATCACCTGAAACGGTCGCTCTCTATCGTAGCCTCCTGACCTCTTAACTCCCCACCTGCGGGGTGGGCATTCGCTGCCGGACCTGGACGAAGCCGACCGCGGCCAGCATGTTGAGGGCAGGTGCGACCGCGTAGTAGAGGATCTGGTCAGCGAGACTCCACGTGGCGGCGCCCGACCACGTGTACACCAGTTGCCCCCATTCCACCAGTCGATAGATTCCTGACAACCCTCCCAGCATCGTCAGGAGCGGTGTCACGGTGTCGACGAGCACGCGCTGCGACAGGCTCACCGCAAAGCCGAGGGCAATGGCTACGGCCACAGCGGCGGCGGAGAGGCGGGTCTGTACTTCCGGCCACAGGTGCAGAAGCACGATAGTGAGCAGGATAGCCCACGCCAGAGACACCAGGTTGGCTACCCCAGCGGCGACGGTAGCGCGGAGGAGAAAGGCAGGGACGGCCGCCGCTGCTGCCACCAGGAAGGCGTGCACAAACCGCTGGCGGGCTTGCAGAGGGAACGCCGGCCAGGTCCGCGCCGCGGCCAGCAGTGCCAGAGGGATCCACAGAGAGACCGCCCCCTTGTACTGCTGCACAATCACAACCTTTTGGATGAACTGAAGGTTGCCGACCAGGCCGAACAGCGATGCGGCGCTGACTAGGAGAACGATCCCCAGATACAGGAGGAGCGGAGATGGCTGACCGAATGCAGCAGCCGCCAGGGGGACGCGCCGGACGCGGCTGGCCACTGCCCAGGTGATCGCGTAGACGAAGCCCGCCAGGCTAAGCGCGCCTGCCTGGCGGTCCAGCAGGTCGCCGACATGCAGTGTGGCGTACACACGTAGCACCGCAAAGACCGCAACGGAGGCCACGAACCACCCGACCAACCATGGCGTCGCCATGCCCTGCACCCGCCAGCGAAGAGCCAGGATGGCGAGAAGAGACAGCGTTAATGCCACCGCCCAGAAACGGGTAGGGAAGCCTTCCGGTCCTGGAGGGAGAAGGAGCGCCCAGACGACCACCACCGTCCAGGCGGCAGGGAGGATCCAGGCCAGGAGGCTCTCTGGTACAGCCACCTCGAGCACCCGACGGGCGAACTTCCCCATGAGCAGGGCGCCCTCAACGAACGCGGCACCCAGGATAAACCATACGAGGTCCAGCAGGCCGATGGCCACGTTGAGGGCGAGGTTGAGTCCTTCCGCCAGTAGCCCAGGCCGGGGGACAGCGGCCGCGACAGCGCCAAAATAGAGCAGCGTGATAGACGAGGCGAGTGTCACACGCCTGGACACGGATAGCCACGGCCGGCGGGCAAGCAGCCGGTGCAACCCGAACAGGGCCGCAGCGGCGAAAGGCCAGAGCAAGTACCAGCGCAACGATAGCGGCAGCGGGGTGATCCGCACGCACAGGCTGGCCAGGGCGGCGAGGAGCACTACCTTGCCCCAGGTCCGTCCCCCCATTGTCACAGCACCGATGACGATCGGCAGGAGGAGAACGCCTAAGTGCAGGTAGGAACGCCCGAAGACCAGGCCGATCCGGACAACCAGGTAAACATAAAGAAGGCCGACGAACAGCCACACAAATCCAGGTCCCAGGGCGGCCCCACTGAGGAGGTAGCCCCAGGCCAGTGAGAAGATCAGGAAGGTGATCATGAGTGCCGCGATCGGGACGGACTGCATCTCTCCCGCCGCGTCTTCGAAGGTGACGACCGCCAGGCGAGGGGCGAGGCCTGTCAGCAGCGGCGTGGCCACAACCACGAGGCCAGTAGCCGCCAGGACAGTCCAGGCAAGCCGCGACTCTTGACGGGGAAGATCGGCCAGATAGTCGTAGAGCCTGACGATCCGGTCGGTATAGCGGAAGCGCAGGTACTCGGCGACGACGCGCAGGACCCGACCGGCTGCCTCCGTCGGCTGTGGTTCAGGCGGGGCAAAGGCCATGCGGGCGCCTCCCTAGCCGATCACGCTGCAGCAGAATGTTGCCGTGCCTTCGCTTCGGGTTGGTCTGCCGTGTTCCCTGCAGGCACTTCCAAGGCGGCGATCGGGCGGGGCACGAGCAGGCAGGGGCGTCCGTGTGTCCGGGTGACGGAGATAACCTCACGGAGACGTGGCTCGGCCGCATCTTCGTGTTGCTCATCTCGTGGCCAAAATTGCCGGGCGCGCCACAGATGACGCACTTCCCCCTGTATACACGACACACGTCTTGTGCGGGGCAAGGCCGGCACTGCATATCCCTTTCCGTCAAAGGAGTGAGGCGAGTCTATTCCTTCGACCGCAGCGGCAGGTTGACTCAGTCGCGCATCCCCTTCCGGCGAAGGTAGTGATCCAGGAGGAGGGCCACCTCGTAGGGCGCTGAAGGGCACTTAACCTCCTATCCCGCCTCCCAGAACTACGACAGATCGTCCCGCCACACTCATCCTCCCAGAGCCGCGGCCAGGTCTTCCCGCCGGACGTGGCCACTCCTACGCCAGAGGACCTGGCCGTCAGCGGCGCAGAGGAGGACGGTGGGCACCGACAGGATGTCGTACTTCTCTACCAGGTCCGGACGTTGGTGAACGTCCACTTTGGCCAGGGCCAGCCGATCGCACTGTCGCGGGACGATGTCAGCCAGCGCCGCCTCCACCGGCGGGCAGGTCGAACACCAGTCTGCCCGGAAGTAGACAACCACCTGTTTGCCGCGCTTGAAGGCTTCCTCGTAGTTGTCCTGTATTTAGACCTCCCTTCCGGCAGCCAGGGTTAGCGCGGCCTGGGTAATCATCGTGCCGATCGTCTTGTTGTTCATGAATTTGCTGGCAACGTGGAGGACCTTCACGCGCGAAACCCTGTTCAGGGCTGCCCGAAAACTAGCTTCGGCGTCGCCCCGGATCGCCT
Organism: Armatimonadota bacterium; assembly: GCA_031459715.1. NCBI lineage: Bacteria > Bacillati > Candidatus Sysuimicrobiota > Candidatus Sysuimicrobiia > Candidatus Sysuimicrobiales > Candidatus Humicultoraceae > Candidatus Humicultor > Candidatus Humicultor tengchongensis. Next base: position 10,186 of record JAVKIA010000001.1, read on the forward strand.
TCCATACATCATCGACCGATCCATCGACCTGGTGCCGGGCGGTAACTGCTCTCTTGGTCAGGGCAGGCAGGACGATCCGCAGGACCTCGGCAAACTCCGCAGCGATAGCGGAAGAATCCTCCCCGGGGTACCCGGAGGCGAGCTGCGCAGCGATCTCTTCCAGCATTCTCGACATGCCTTTCCTCCGGCTCCCTGGATTCACGCTGTCCTTCCCAGCAGACAGGCGAAGGAGGCCCCTGGCTCCAAACCTCTGTGGGCTGGCTCGGGGACCAGCGGGGCTCCGGGAGATTGCGTGATGGCCGAGGCCACATCAGCGAGGACGAACCCGGCGTCGGTCAGCGGTCCTTCGAGCTCCTGGAGAGTGTAGAAGGTGGCATGGCGATAGAACGGGTGGCCGGCGTACTTGTTCTGCAGATACCACTGTCCCCAGGCGCTGTCCCGGAGGATTTCGGCGACGATCAGACCGCCCAGTAGAAGACCGTCTGCCCGTCCGGGCGGGCCACCGCGATGCCTTTGCCCCGCAGGACGGCCAGATGTTGCGAGATGTTTGCCTTTCGAATGCCCAGCGCCTCAGCGAGTTCGCCCACCGACCGCTCCCCGTTGCGGAGCGCATCCAGGATCTCCAGGCGCTTGTAAGGGCGCCTCCCAGGTGCTGTCAACCGAACTGCCCTGAGCCGGTCTCCATCCCTGGAAACGCTAGCGGATCAGGATCACCAGCGCCTGCATGGCCGCTCCGTTGCCCAGGCCATAGACAGCCACTCGTCCGCCCGGTCGGATCGCGCCCAGCGTGGCCGGTGAGCCGTCGCGGATGATGAGGGTGCGAGAGGTGACGTTGATCCAGGTGCCCCCGATCATGAAAGCTTCTCCCCGCGCCCAGATGGCGCCGACGAGACCGTTCAAGGTCACACCGTCTGTCGCGTCAAACTCCACCTTGACCTCATCCGCAGATAACCGGGTGCCGGACCAGTTCCCGCGAGCAACGACGATGTCGTGGCGCCCAAGGCTGCGCAGGGAGATGCGGCGGTCTCCTTCGAGGATTCGGGTGTTCGCATGGACGACGACGGTGATGGTCCCATTCTGCGTGACCACTGTGAGGAGGCCGTCACCGACAACGATGATGACCCCGCGGATGAAGATCCCCACGGGCCGGCGGAATTTGGGCCGCTCCCGCTCCACCTCGATCTTCAGGGCGAGGATCCGGCCATCGGCCGTGATGAGGCCTTTGATCTCGACCTCGTCGCCGACCTGGAGCTCATGAGTGGTAGCGTGGGCGAAGCGTTCGTCGTCATCATCGTCTTCGAACTCGATCTCCGTGACGAGATCCACCGGCACAACCCACGTGCGGCCCTTCTGATCCCGGATGACCACGAACCTCGCGCCCGGCGCCGTGGAGATCACGACGCCCTCAATTTCGACCTTTCCCCTGAACCTACCGTTGGCCCAGGCGCTGGTGGGGATCGTGACTACGAAGACGGCGATGAGCAAGACCGCAGCCCACTTCATGAGAGGATCCCTCCCGTGGCCAGCGTAGAATGCCTCGGCTGGCTACGCGGCGCTAGTTTCCGGCAAGGAGCCGGCACCTCAAAGGTTACGCAGCCTTCCCTTTTCGAGTTCCCTGTTTGCCCGCTGCCCAGACCGGGATCCTCCATCAAAGTTGGGCAAACCTTCACGGACCATCGAAAGTGCGGTGGCCAAAGAGCCTTCGGGAGGTACCATTCCTTTCCGGCGCCGGGTTCAGGGGGTTGACGATTGACGGGCATCCTGGCATGCTTGAGTCAAGTATCTGGACAATTGTTCGATTATGAAATCAATGCCTGTCAAGGGCGCGCGTCGGCGTTCCCCCTCTCACGTTCACATCATCAATCCCCGCGCGGTCAGGGCCGTTCGGGAGAGGATGAAATCGGATGCGGCGATGGTGCGCCTCGCCGAGACATTCAGCGCGCTCGCCGATCCGGCGAGGGCCAAGATCCTGTTTGCGCTGGGGCAGACGGAACTGTGCGTGTGTGACCTGGCGGAGATCGTCGGGATCACGGACTCGGCGATCTCTCATCATCTGCGAGTCCTTCGGGCGCTGGGTCTGGTGAAGTACCGCCGCGACGGGCGCGTCGTGTACTACTCGCTTGCGGACAGCCATGTGCGCACGTTCCTGGCCCAGGGGCTGGAGCACGTCGAGGAACCCCTCTAAGGCCTGCCCATGGTGGCTAAGACGCTGAAGCTGCCCGTGATCCTTCCCCAGGACGCCAGCGCCTGTGAGCGCTGCGTCAGGAACCTCAAGGCACGACTGACCGGGATTCGGGGCGTGGAGTCGGTCCAGATCGATGCAGTCAACAGCACCCTGACGCTGCAGCTCGATCCCGACCGGATCTCGCTGTCCCGCGCCGAGGATGCGGCGCGTCGCGCCGGCGTGGCCATCGCCCGGCAGTTCCGTCACGAGACGCTGGAACTGCAGGGCCTGGACTGCGCCGACTGTGTGCTGGTGATCGAGCATGCTCTCGGCCGGCTTCCCGGCATCCTGGCGGTATCCGTGAACTACGCCGCGTCGCGCCTGTGGATTGAGTACGATCGGGATCGCCTCAATCGCCAGGAAATCCTGGGGCGCGTCCAGGCGCTTGGCTACCAGGTGAGGGAAACCGCAGACCGGGAAGGGCACGGGCGCGAGGTACTCCTTGCCCTGCTCGCCGGCGGACTGACAGGCCTGGGATGGCTGGCCGACGCGGTGGACCTCCCGGTGCCGGTGCCGACGGGGCTCCTTCTCCTGGCCTACCTGGCCGGCGGCTGGTTTCCCCTGCGGGGAGCGCTGCGGGCATTCCGTCGCCGGCGTGTCGACATCGACGTTCTGATGGTGATCGCGGCGATCGGCGCGGCCGCCCTGAACCGCTGGGCGGAAGGAGCCGTGCTGCTGTTTCTCTTCTCCCTGGGCCATGCGCTGGAGCGCTACGCCATGGACCGGGCGCGCCGGGCCATCCAGGCCATCGTGCAACTGGCGCCGCGCGAAGCCGCGGTCCGGCGGGACGGACGGGAGGCAACCGTCCCCGTCGACGAGGTGCAGGCGGGAGAAATCATCATCGTCAAGCCCGGAGAGCGGATCCCCCTGGACGGTGAGGTGGTCGCCGGGCGGTCTTCCGCGAATCAGGCGCCCATTACCGGGGAGTCGATGCCCGTGCCGAAAGGGCCCGGCAGCGCGGTGTTCGCGGGGTCGGTCAACCTCGACGGCGCCCTGGAGGTCAAGGTTACCCGCGCCGCCCGCGAGACGACGCTGGCGAAGATCGCCCGGCTGGTGCAGGAGGCGCAGGCCCAGAAGTCGCCCACACAGCGCTTCACCGAACGGGTCGCCCGCTACCTGGTTCCGGGCGTCCTGGGGGCGGCGGCCCTGATGGTGACGGTCCCTCCCCTTTTGGGCACGCCGTTCCGCGAGGCATTCTACCGGGCCATGACACTCCTGGTGGCTGCGTCTCCCTGCGCCCTGGCCATCGCCACTCCGGCCGCGGTACTCTCGGCGGTCGGCCGGGCGGCGCTGAACGGGATCCTGGTCAAGGGGGGCACCTACCTGGAGGAGGCCGGCGCGGTTCAGGTAGTGGCTCTGGACAAGACCGGTACCCTGACACTCGGCGAGCCGGCAGTGACCGATGTGCTCCCACGGGCCGTTGCGGAGGAGGACCTCCTCCGTGTGGCCGCCGCCGTGGAGCGACGCTCGGACCATCCGCTGGCTCGCGCGATTGCCGGGTTCGCCGACAGGCGTGATCTTCATATCCCGGACGCCACGGAGGTCCGGGAAGTCCCCGGAAAGGGCATCATCGGCGTCGTGGAGGGGGCGGACGTGGCAATCGGGACCCCGCACCTCTTCGACGAACTGCGCCGGCCGGTTCCACGGGACGTCCGAAAGCAGGTTCGCCGCCTGCAGGCCGCGGGCAAGACCGCGGTGCTGGTGGCCCGGCAGAGTGAGGTCCTGGGGATCATTGCACTGGCCGATGTGCCCCGCGCGACAGCCCGGCTGGCCCTGGGAAGAATGAAGGAACTGGGCGTCCGGCACCTGGTCATGTTGACCGGTGACAACCCTGCGGTCGCGAAGGTCATCGGCCGCGACCTCGGGGTCGACGAGATCCGGGCCGGCCTGCTGCCGGAGGAGAAGGTGGCGGCCGTGCGGGACCTGATGGCCCGCAACGGAAAGGTGGCCATGGTCGGCGACGGGGTCAACGACGGACCGGCCCTGGCCGCCGCGACCGTGGGCGTCGCCATCGGGGTGGGCGGGAGCGACGTCGCGCTGGAGACCGCCGACATCGCCCTGATGACCGACGATCTGGGGCGGTTGCCTTACGTCGTCGGTCTCAGCCGCGCGGCGCGGCAGGTCATCCGGCAGAACCTGGCGCTGTCGCTGGGCATAATCGCCCTGCTGGTACTCACCACGGTCGCGGGCATCATGACCCTCCCGGTCGCAGTATTCCTGCACGAGGGCAGCACACTGCTGGTCGTGTTGAACGCCCTGCGCCTGCTCGCCTATGGCGGCAGGGAGGGTTTGGGATAGGTAGGGGAGGTGGCATCTCATATCCAGGGGGAGGGATCGATGAAACGATTACGCCTTGTCGCACTGGTGGCGGCATTGCTGGCGGTCAGTTTCACCCTCCGGACGCCAGTTGTGGCCCATGCCAGGCTCGTGCGGGCTGAGCCTGCACCGGGGAGTGTGGTGAGAATGGCGCCTCAGGTGGTCCGGTTGTGGTTCGCACTCGGCGGGGAGGAGCTCGACCCGCAGCGCAGTACAGTCTCTGTCTGGGACCGCCGCGGTCGGCGGGTAGACGACGGAAAGGGCGGTGTCGATCTGAATGACCTGGACCGGAGGTCGATGGTTGCGCGGCTGCCGCAGATCGGGCCGGGAACGTACACGGTGAGGTGGAAGGCAGTATCGGTCCCCGATGGTAACGCAGCCGAGGGGCGCTTTCAGTTCACAGTGAGGAAGTGACCGTGTACCAGAGGATTACATCATTGAACAAGTGAATGCCTGGCCGCGTGACGGATGGCCGGCACGTTCCTTGTCCTCATTCTGCGACTCGATCCGGCGTTTCGAGCAGGCAAACCCCTTCCGTTGATGGTGCGCTTGATTCTGCGGCTTCTCCCTCTGCTGCTTATGGCTGGCGTCTGGGCTGCCTCGGCAACACCGGCCGCCGCCCACGGCCTGCTTGAGCGCTCTGATCCGCCCGCAGGTGCTTCCCTGGCCGAGGCTCCCCGCCGGGTTGTGCTGCGGTTCACCGAGCCGGTGGATCCCAAGTTCAGCACGGCCATTGTACTCGATCGCGACGGGCGGCAGGTGTCACGGGATGCTGTCATCTCCTCAGACCGTCGCCAGCTCACCCTGACCCTGACTGCCCTCGGGCAGGGTGTGTACACGGTGAAGTGGCGGGTGCTCTGGCCGCTGGATGGCCACACCACAAGCAATTTCTTTGTCTTTGCCGTCGGCGAGGCCGCCCCTGCCGGTGCAACTGGGGCCGGCGTGGGGGCGGTCGAAACCATCCGCGTCGTCGTGCGCTGGGTGGGTTTTATCACCGCTCTGCTGCTGGCGGGTAGCGCGTTCTTTCAGATGCTCGTCCTCCAGCCCGGCCTGACGCGGCTGGCTGCTCCGGAGGCGGGTCGGACAGGCGCGGGGGCAACCGCGACGCTCAGGCGGCTGACGGTCTTCGCCGCACCGCTCCTTCTGGTCAGTGTGGCCGTGGAGTTTGCCGTGCAGACCAGGGAGCTCCTCGGCGTCTCATTGCTGCGCGTGCTGACCGACGGGATGCTCTGGCCCCTCCTCGGAGGCACGAAACCCGGCTGGAGCGCCCTCCTGCGGGGGGCGATGGCGGTCCTCATCCTCCTACCGAACTCGCCGCGGGGAAGGATCCTGCGGGCGGGGGCTTTTCTGTGGGTCATCCTCTTCGGCGCGGTGGCGATGGCAGCCGGCGGCCCGGCGGCCCTCTTGCGCGTCGGCGCGCCGGCGGTGCCGGTGATCCTCTCGGCCCACGTTTACGCGGTGGTTGTGGTTATGATCGCCCTGATCTTGCCCACAATCCCGGGTGCTCGGGTGCCGGACATGCACTGGGTGGGTGCGTTCGCAGGCCCCGTACTGCTGGCGGGGGTGACGATGAACGCGCACGCGGCCGGTGGGGGTTTGCTGGCCGTGTCCGCCGACTGGCTCCACCTCCTGGCCGCGTCACTGTGGGTCGGCGGACTGCCCGCGCTCCTTCTCGTCCTGCGCACTACAGCTTCCGGCGATCGCCCGGCCCTCGCCCGGACACTGGTGCCGAGGTTCTCCACGGTGGCGGCGGTGAGCCTGGGGGTTCTCACCATCACGGGCCTGTATGCCACCTGGCTCTACGTGCCTGCCCTGCGGGCATTCACCACCACCACGTACGGCCGGATCCTGCTGGCTAAGCTGCTTCTCGTCGTACCCCTGGTGGGGCTGGGCGCCGCCAACCGTTATCTCTTCCGTCCCCGGCTCTTCGCAGGCAGCGGCCGGTCGGCTCCGCTCCATTTCTTTCTCCGTGCGGTGACTGGTGAAATCGGGCTGGGCGCGGCGATCCTGCTGGCGGTGGCTGCTCTGACCATCACCCCGCCGTCCGGAGTCGTGCTGCGGGCGCCTGCGGTGCAGAAGCCCCTCACCCTTGCCGGCCTGGCGGAGGACGTCCGGGTCACCCTGAGCATCACCGCTGCGCGTCCAGGGTGGAACCGCTTCGAGGCGATACCGGTGGACGGCACAGGTCGCCCCATCGCGAGCGCGGCCCGGATCTTCCTGCGCCTGACGAAGCTCGACGAAGACCTCGACCCCGTTGTCATCCCCCTCACTCACCAGGGCCAGGGCCGGTACAGTGCGGAGGATGCGGCTCTCGGTCTCCCCGGGTGGTGGCAGGTGGAAGTCGTCGTCCGGCGCCGCGGCAGAATGGATGTCTCCACAAGCTTTCCGCTCCGTCTGGGCGATGGTCCGACGGCGACGGAGCCTGCGGCCGCACGCCTCCTGCAGCAGGCACAAGAGGCCATGAGCCGCGTGCGGGCCTGGCGGGAGGTCCAGCAGGTGACCGACGGATCCGGTAACCTGCTTGTGGCCACGTTCGAGTTGGTACGGCCCGACCGCATGCGCTACCGGACATCAGGAGGCGGCGAAGCCATCCTCATCGGTGGCGACCGGTATGTGCGCAGCGGAACAGGTCCCTGGGTGAGGGATACGCTCGAGCCTCCCTTCGGTGTGGAGGACTACTTCCAGTCATACACGCGGGATGCTCAGTCCGTGGTGCTGGGCCGGCGGGATCGTTGTGCCGACCGGTGGTGCCGGGTCGTGCTCTGGGAAACGCCCGATCGGAGCGCGGCCCTGGCGGCCTGGGTCGGCGAAGGGGATCGGAGGATGTACCGCCTCATGATGGTCGCGGAGGCGCACTTCATGGACTCACGCCTGACCGGCTTTGACGCGAACCTGCGTATCATGCCGCCGGAGTAGCGGTCCCTGTGCGCTGGGCGGCGCCCTGAGACGATGACTCGATAAAAGATCCTTCATTGAGGCTAGTGGCACTCCGCCCCAGGATCTCGATCTCCACGACGCCCTTCAGCTGAAGCCCGCCTAGCTTCTCGATGCCTGCAGGCCCGGCGAGATCCCGGACTGTGCAGCGGCCTCACAGGAGCGTAGCCGGCACCTCGTAGCCGGCGCCGATAAGGGCTTCCACCAGCCGCTCCCGGCGGTCCTCGAACCGACCGGAGAAGAGGGGGCGGCAGGAGGCGATCTCGGCGGTCTGTGCGACCACCTTGAGGGCGAACGCCAGGCAGGTAGCCTCACCGCACTCTCCGCAGTTGAGGCCGGGTAGGAGCCTGTAAACATCCAGCGCCTTGAGCACATCACAGCTCTTGTAGCTGGGGGTGATGGTCTCGCGCGCGCTGTAGGTCCTATTGATCAGGTCTTGCAGCCAGAGGAGCGTCCGCTGGGCGTCGGCATCGTCAGCCACCCTGGTAATCGCGGCGCGCCGCGGGAAGAGGGTAAAGAACTTCCCTTCGTGCCGGAAGCTGAGAATGCCCGCCTCCGGCCGGTAGACGCACCCCTTGAGTACGGCATTGAGGTAGGGGAAGACCGCCGACACGTCGTCGGAGAAGGCCGCCAGGCAGTTGAGCGTCTCAGCGGTGGGGTTGCACTCCGGGGCGAAGAGCTGGTACTTGAACTCGCGGAGCAGCATCCCCCTCACCTCCCCTTGCTGAGGTTCACCCGTCACCGCCTTACCCCTCCCCAGTAGCGCCCCCAGAGTGAGACGGTGCGAGAAGGCTTGAGCTTCCTGCAGGGGCGGCCACTCCGTGACGCGCTCCGGTGGGATCGGCGAGACAGGGTTCCACCTGGATGATGGCCACCCGAGTCAACCAGTCGCCCATAAGTCCTGCCCGCCGCCAGTGCACATATTCCATTTAGAGTATGTCTCCCAGGCCTTCGCCGGCCAATCAGGTCCCCGCCCGATCCCTCAACCAAAAGAGCTACAGGCCGATTAAGGGTGCAGCGGATGGCCAACCAGGTACCGACCTCGATGGCAGAGAGATCATGCGGGATGTGGTAAGGTTGCAGTCCTGGCCTGAAGGAATGCACCTGACCACGCTGCTGGAACCCCGCAGGTTGTCGCCGCAGTGATTCGCCAGGTCGACCTGCCTGCAGCAGGCGCTGCGGCGGCTGACCGCGCCGGCACCATAGGAGCAGGCGGACCTCGATCCCTGAGGCCATTCCGGTCTCCCAGCTGGTCGCCAGTGAACATGTGCCTTCCCCCATGCACCGGTCCGGCTGCGTTGCGCCTTCCCTCCCGTCATGCGCCCATGCCCAGCCGGCCCACCAGGTATACTGGAGCGGGAAAAACCTGGAGGAGGGAAGGAACATGGAGCTCAGTGGCACGCGGGTCGCCGTGCTGGTGGAGGAGAACTACGAGGACCTGGAGCTCTGGTATCCACTGCTGCGGCTACGAGAGGCCGGCGCCGAGGTGAAGACCGTCGGACCTGCAGCGGGGCAGGAGTACAAGAGCAAGCACGGGTATCCGGCAAAGGCCGACCTGGGCATGGAGAAGGCCAACGCGGCCGACTTCGACGCGCTGGTCATTCCCGGCGGGTACGCGCCCGATCGGATGCGCCGCCACGCCGCCATGCTGGGCCTGGTGCGGGCCATGCACGAGGCGGGCAAGCCCGTCGCCTTCATCTGTCATGCCGGCTGGGTGCCCATCTCGGCCGGGATCGTCCGCGGTCGCACCGTGACCAGTTTCTCCGCCATCAGGGACGACCTGATCAACGCAGGTGCCCAGTGGGTAGACCAGGAGGTGGTCGTGGACGGCAACCTGATCTCCTCCCGCTCCCCGGCCGATCTGCCCGCGTTCTGCCGGGAGCTGGTGCGCATGCTCACACGGGTCAGGGTGGGCTGAGACGGAGGATTCTCCCTGCGAGCAAACTTCTGCGGCAGGCAGCGCGTCTAATATGGTGGAGGTGACAGCGATGCGTAGATGGATTCTCCTGCTGGCTCCCCTGCTGGCCGTGGCCATCGCCGCCGGGGTCGTGACGGCTCAGCCGGCTCCGCCTCCCCCGGGAGCGGCGGGGTTGCCGCCCTTCCTCGCCCGCTTCCGCACCGAGCTGAACCTCAGCGATGACCAGGTGAACCGCCTGAGCCAGGCCTACACCACCTACCGGACCCGCACCGAGCGACTGCGCCTGGACCTGGCGCGGGCCCGCCTGGACCTGCGGGAGGCGTTCCTGGCCCCGACCCCCGACCGCGCCCGGGTAGAGGCCGTCGCCCGCCGCATCGGTGGGTTGCAGGACCAGCTCACCCAGGCGCGCATCGGACTGCTGCTGGAGATCCGCACCATCCTCACCCCGCAGCAGGCGGAGCGCCTGCGGGCCCTCTGGCGACAGCAACGGGCCCGCCGCTGGCCGGGACGGTGGAGGTGGTAGGTCGGATCCTCGTGGGGTGTCGTCAGGCAGGGCGGGAGGAGGGGGGTGCAGCCTCCTCCCTGAGTAACCCGTATTTCTCCGCTTCGCAGGTGAGGACCAGCTGCGCCCAGAACTTGGGGTCCCGCAGGGAGACCGTGGACGCCTGACGGATGCGTTCCAGACGTTGACGCACGGTGTTGCGGTGCAGGTTCAGCGCGCGGGCCGTGGCCCCGATGTTGAACTCGTTGCTGAGGAGGGCAAGCAGGGTCGTCTGCAGGGCCGACCGGTCGTTGGTATCGCCGAGCCTGCCCAGAGTGTCCTGCTGCAGCTTCCTCAGGAGGGCTCTGTCTGCGCGGTGCAGCAGCCGGGCCAGCACGTGGTCGTCGTAAAAGAAGATGCCGCCCATGGGGTAGACGACCTCCACCAGCGTGTCTGCCTCCCAGTAGCTCTGCGCCACCCCCTCTGCGCCCCGGTGGATTCCTCCCACGGTCAGAACCAGGTGCGTGTCGGGATCCTGCGCGCGCACCGATTCCCACAGCTTGTCCACGCAGAACCGGACCCGCGGCATCCCCGCGGCAGCCGGCAGGAGGAAGACGATCTGGTTGAGGAGGAAAGTGGTGAACTGAGGGAGGTTGAGGCTCTCCAGGGAAGAGCGCAGCGCCCGCCCGTAGCGCTCCCGTAGCTCGAACTCCTTTCGACCCGCCAGCGCCCAGCGACGGCCGCGTTGGGAGCTGGGAGCGATGGTCAGGACTCCTACCGCGTAGTCGCCCTGGTGATCGAAGCCCATGAGCTGGGCACGTTCGCGCAGTGCCGGCGAGCGGTGAAACTCCCCGCGGAGCAGGGCATCGACGAAGGTGTGGCGCACGCGGCTCTCCACGGAGGCCACAGCCTGCTGGCGCAGGATGTGCAGCGCGGCCACCGTGGCGATCTCTTCTGCCGCCTGCATGTCCAGCTCCGAGACGGGCTGCTGCCCTTCCAGGATCCACACGTATCCCAGCGTCTCCCGGGCGGTACGGATGGGACAGACCACGCGGGCCTCCATGCCGGCATCGGGGATGGGGGGAATGCGCAGGGGTCCGTTGGTCTCGTGCATCCTCTTGAGCATTCCCATGCGGTCCAGGGCCTGCAGGACGCGCTGCGGCGTGCGCGTCTGGCGGATGGTTTCCATGCGCGCGCTGTCCTTCAGGCCGCCGACATCGGTGTAGGCCAAGAGGCGAAACTCTGCATCCTCGATGGTGACCGGCTTGCCGATCAGCTCGCTCAAGGTATCAGCGATCTCCTGCAGGTTTTCCGCCTCCACGGCTGCGCGCGTCAGCGCCCGATGGATCTGTTCTAGCTGCGCCAGCCGGGTGTGCTGCCGGCTGAGGATCTCACGGTGCACGGCCTCCGTGATGTCGACGAACTTGACCTCGTAGGGCGCTTCCAGGATGGGCAGGCCCAGCCTGTCCGCCTCCCGCCTGACCGTGGCGGGCACCCTGTCGATGAACTTGCCCGTCTCAAAAAGGATGCCGGCGAGGGAGAGCCTGTCCAGCTCCCGGATGGTGCGGCGTTGCACGACGGGGTCCCTGGGCCAGCCGTAGCCCGTGGTCAGGAGCAGCTCGCCCCCGTGCAGCCACGGCGTGATCTCCGGGATGTCCACGATGTGTACCCAGCGGATGGACCGGTGCAGGCCCCGCCGGCCTGCCACTACCCTGGCCTGGCGGAGCGCCTCCAGCTTGAGAGCCTCGCGGACGGTAAGGCCCGCTGGCTGCTGCAGTACCGGTGCATTCTGCATGGGAAGGGGGCCCCTCAATGTGTATTTTGGCCATTGTGTGGCTGATTCCTGTTCCCTACTTTTGGCCTGGGCCAACCTGCAGCGACTCGGTCGGGTGCCCCGCGGGAGGCCAAGACATGTGGAAGCAGAGGGGATCATTACGTGAGGGTAAGCGGTGTGGGGCGCTGGGTGCGGCGCCCGATACCGTTGGTAGCACCCGGCCAACGGGGAGGTGGGACGCGTGAGGAGCCAGCTGGCAAGGATTCTCCTGCTCAGCGTGCTGCTTGTGGGCTTGACGGGGCCGGTGTGGGGGCCCGCTCCGGAGGGCGCGGTACCCACAGAGAGCGCAACGTGCCTGCCGGGGGTGGAGGTCACCGGTGGGATCGCTCTGCCCGCCGCCCTGGCCGCCGGAGCCCCACCTACGGTCAAGGTGGGCTACTCCGCTCCGTTTACGGGCGCGGCGGCGGAATTTGGCACTAACGGCTGGCGAGGCATCCAGTTGGCCCTGGAAGAGATCAACGCCAAGGGCCTGCGGGTTGCCGGGAAGACCTATCGTGTGGCCGTGGTCCGCTACGACGACCGCTGCGAGCCCACGGAGGGCGCGGCCAACGTGCGCAAGCTGGTCCTGGTGGACAAGGTCGTGGCCGTACTGGGCTCGCACTGCAGCTCGGTGTGCGTGGCCATGGCCGACCTGTTGGACGAGTTCAAGGTGCCGGGCCTGACCATCGAGTGCGCCGCGGACAAGGTAACCAGCCCGGGACACCCCTTCTACTTCAGGGCGCGTCCCAGCGTGGGGCTGATGGCTCCCCTGGCCACGCCCAAGCTGGTGAAGATCTTCAAGCCCAAGACGGCGGGCTTTCTGGCCATTAACGACGACTACGGACGGGGATTTGCCCAGGCGTTTGAGAACGAACTGAGCAAGCGCGGGGTGAAGACCACTCTCAAGACTTTCTTCGAGCGGGGGACCACGGACTTCTCCGTGCACCTGACCCAGGCGAAGACTGCCGCGCCGGACATCGTATTCTACGTGGGCGTGACCCCGGAAGGAGCGCTGATCCTGAAGCAGGCCAAGGAGTTCGGGCTCACTCCCAGGATCAAGTTCGTGGGGTCCGAGGAGATGAGCGAGATGGAGCTGCTGAAACTGGCCGGTGCCGCCGTGCTGGAAGGGACTTACTCCATCGCCCTGTGGGGCTCCGTCCCGCAGCAGTTCGCCGACCGCGTGCAGAAGAAGTTCGGAGCGCCTATGCACTACGCCATCATCTACGGATACGACGCCATGTGGACGGTGGCTCGGGCCATCGAGGGGGCCCAAGCGCTGGATCCGGTCAAGGTGCGTGACGCCATGAAGCGCGTCCAGTTCCAGGGGCTGCAGGGGTTCATCAAGTTCGAGGACTTCGACACCTTCAAGAACCAGGGTCGCTACAGCCCGTGGCTTATCCAGTGGGTGAAGGGGCAGAGGAAGGTGGTCACGGAGTAACGCGCATCCCCTCCGGCGTCGGACCTGACGCGTGCTGGAGAACATTGCCTTCCAAGTCGTCAACGGCCTGATCATGGGGGCGATTTACGCCCTCATGGCGTTAGGCCTCAACCTCATCTGGAGCATCACCGACGTTCCTGAGTTCAGCCAGGGGGGCATCTACGTCATCGCCGCCTACGGCGGCTACTTTGTCACCGTGTCGGCGGGGCTGCCTTCGTTCGTCGGCCTCTTCGCCGCCATGGCCACGGGGGCGGTTCTCGCCTTCGGCTTCGAGAAGGTCCTCTACCGGCGGATGAGGGGAATGACCTTGAACCTCCTCCTCACTGCCATCGCGCTGTTCTTCCTCCTGGCCAACGTGGCCATCTGGCTGTGGACCCCCAAGGCGAAGTTCATTGCCCCCTATATTGCTGGTGAGGTGGCTTTTCTGGGGCTGCAGATTGGGCGGCAGCGGTTGCTGGTGCTGGTGCTCTCCGCGCTGCTGTTCCTGCTGGTGAACCTGTTCGTCTGGCGGACGAAGCTGGGCAAGGCCATTCGCGCCGCCTCTCAGGACCGGGAAACCGCCCAGCTCATGGGCATCAACATCGACACCGTCAACTCGGTGGTCTTCGGCCTAGGGGGAGCGCTGTCGGGTACCGCCGCCGCCCTCATCTCGCCTCTCTACGCGGTCTATCCGGCCATGGGAGACCTTCCTCTACTCAAGGCGCTGGTGGTGGTCATCCTGGGAGGACTGGGCAGCGTGAACGGGGTCCTTGTGGCGGGGGGAATCCTGGGGGTTGTGGAGAGCCTGGGAGCTGCATTCGTCTCGTCAGCCTACCAGCACGGCTTTGCCTTTTTCATCTTGATCCTCGTCCTCCTGCTCAGACCCAGGGGGTTGTTCGGGAGGATGTAGACCGTGACCACCACCGCCCGGCTGGCACTGTCCCGTGGCCGCGGGCTCGCCCTGAGCGCCCTGCTCATCGGGCTGATCTTCATTGTCCTGCCTCTGGTGGCATCGGAATACGTGGTTTACGTCATGGTGCTGGCCTTCCTCTTTGCCGCGTTGACCGCAAGCTACGACCTGCTGTTGGGCTACACGGGGCAGCTCTCTTTCGCCCCGGGGGCGTTCTACGGCATCGGGGCCTACACCTCGGCCCTGCTCACCCTGCGCACGGGCACGCCCTTTTGGGTCGCTCTGCCGGTGACAGGGGTCTTCGTCTTCCTGCTGGCGGCAGGGGTGGGGTATCCGGCCCTTAAGCTGCGCGGTGCGTACTTCGCGGTGACCACCTTCTTCTTTGCCCACTTCGTCTACCTGGTCTTTCTCAACTCGGTCACGCTGACGGGAGGGCCGCTGGGGCTAGGAGGTATCCGGCCACCCGAGGGGATCTCTCTTCCGGGACTGGGAACGGTGAATTTTGCCAGCCTGAGGGCATACTACTACCTGGTCGGGGTCTTCTTCTTCGCCGTGATCCTCTTCCTTTATTTCCTCGTGCGTTCCAGGCTCGGCAGACTCTTCGTCTCCATCAGGGAAGATGAGGTGCTGGCCGAGTCCATCGGCGTCAACACCGCCGCCTGCAAGGTGCTCTCCTTCAGTATCAGTGCGGCGCTGGCGGGACTGGCGGGCAGCCTCTTTGCGCACTTCTTTCGGCTGCTGCACCCCTCCACGTTTGCCTGGATGACCTCGGAGATGGTGGTGATCATGACCCTGGTGGGGGGAACGGGCACGCTGTTCGGTCCGGTGCTGGGTGCCGGGATTGTCACCTTCATTCTGGAGCTGATGCGCTTTGCTCCAGAGCTGCGCTTCATCGTCTGGGCGGTGGCGCTGATCCTCGTTTTGGTCTTCGAGCCCAGAGGCCTAGCCGGGATCGCTGCGCGTCTTTTCCGCAGGTCGGCCTAGCCATGCTCCTGCAAGTCGAAGGCCTGTGCAAGACATTCGGCGGCGTCACCGCTGTGCGTGACCTGAGCTTTACTGTCTCCGCCGGGGAGCGGCTGGGGATCATTGGGCCCAACGGGGCGGGGAAGACCACCACCTTCAACATCATCAGCGGGGAGTACCGGCCCACCGCCGGGATGGTCCGGCTGGACGGGGGGCGCATCGACGGGCTGCGGCCCCACCAGATCAACAGGAGAGGCATCGCCCGGACCTTCCAGATCGTCAGGGTCTTTGGCACCCTGACCGTGCGGGAGCATGTGCTCACGGGGGTCCTTTCCAGGCAACCTGGCCTGCGTGTCGGCGCGCGCCAGGCGGAGGAGGCAGAAGAGCTCCTCCAGCTCACCGGCCTGGAGCGCTTCCGCAATACGCTGGCCCGCAACCTGACCACGGCCTCCAAGAAGCGGCTGGAGCTGGCCACCGCCCTGGCCACCAGGCCCAGGGTGCTCCTGCTGGATGAGCTCATGGCCGGGCTCAACCCGGTAGAGGTGGAGGAGTCCATGGAGCTGCTGCGCCGCATCAACCAGGAGCGGGGGATTACCCTGATTGTCGTGGAGCACGTGATGAAAGCCATCATGGGCCTGTGCCAGCGGATTCTGGTGCTGCACTACGGAGAGAAGATCGCAGAGGGGACCCCGCAGGAAGTGGCGGGCAACCGGCGGGTGATCGAGGCTTACCTGGGTGAGGAATATGCTTGAGCTCTCCCGGATCAGCGTCGGCTACAATGCCCTCCAGGTCGTCTGGGACGTCTCCCTGACGGTGCAGCGGGGAGAGCTGGTGGCCCTGGTGGGGGCCAACGGAGCCGGGAAGTCCACTGTGCTGAAGACGGTGGCCGGCCTGTTGCGGCCTATCAGCGGCCAGATCACCCTGGAGGGTACGCGGATCGACGGCCTGCCGGCACATGCCATCGTGGCCCGCGGGCTCGCCCTGGTTCCCGAGGGGCGGAGGGTATTCCCCTACATGACGGTGGCGGAAAACCTGGAGCTGGGGGCTTTTCTGGAGACGCGGCGCGCCCGTATCCAGGAGACCCTGGCTTGGGTCTTCGACCTCTTCCCCATCCTCAAGGTGCGCCACAATCAGCTGGCGGGCACCCTCAGCGGGGGGGAGCAGCAGATGCTTGTGATCGGTCGGGCGCTGATGTCCCGTCCCAGACTGCTGATGATGGACGAGCCCTCCCTGGGTCTGGCTCCGGCCGTGGTCTCCACGGTGTTTGCCTCGGTGGGCAGGCTGCTGCAGGAAGGCATCACCGTGCTGCTGGTGGAGCAGAACGTGCGCAAGGCGCTGGAGCTGGCGCACCGGGGGTACGTTCTGGAGAACGGGCGAATCGTCCTCAGCGGTCCCAGCGCCGACCTCCTGGCTGATGCCGGAGTGAAGAAGGCTTACCTGGGGGTGTGAGGAGGGAGAGGCGATGGCGGTAAGGACGCTGCACAACTACTACGGCGGGGAGTGGGTCGCCTCCGAGTCCACGGAACTGGGAGAGGTGCGCAATCCGGCCACCGACGAGCTGATCGCCCGGGTGCCCTTCTCCACGCGGGCAGAGGTGGAAGCGGCGATCCGGCTGGCGCGCGCCGCCTTCCCGGCGTGGCGGGAGACGCCCCCGCTGGTGCGCGCCCGCTACTTCTTCCGGTTGAAGGATGCACTGGAGGCCCATCTGGAGGAGCTCTCCCGGCTGGTCGTCCAGGAGGAGGGGAAGACCCTGGAGGACGCGCGGGGCGAGGTCCGCCGCATGATCGAGAACGTGGAGGTGGCCACCGGGATCCCCTCGTTGATGATGGGCTACAACCTGGAGGACATCGCCAAGGACATCGACTGCGTGGCCGAACGGCAGCCCATTGGAGTCTTCGCCATCATCGGGCCCTTCAACTTCCCGGCCATGGTGCCCTGGTGGTTCGCCCCCTACGCCGTGGCCACGGGGAACACCTGCATCATCAAGCCATCAGAGCAGGTCCCCTGTACGCAGAACCGCATCTTCGAGATCCTTCACCAGGTGGGCTTTCCTCCAGGGGTTTTCAACCTGATCAACGGGGCCAAGGATGTGGTCGATGTACTCCTGGAGAGCCCCGCGGTCAACGGCGTCTCCTTCGTCGGCTCCACACCTGTGGCCAGATATGTCTACCGCCGGGCGGCGGAGTTCGGCAAGCGGGTCCAGGCGCTGGGCGGGGCCAAGAACTTCCTGGTGGTCATGCCGGACGCGGTGCTGGAGCGCACGGTGCCGGCGCTGGGCACCTCCTGCTTTGGCGCTGCGGGGGAGCGCTGCCTCTCCGGGAGCATCATCCTGGCCGTAGGCGAGATTCACGGGCCGCTGCGGGATCGGTTTGTGGAGATGGCCACGCAGATCAAGGTGGGCAACGGCCTGGACGAGAGCGTGCAGATGGGGCCGTTGATCTCGCGGCGGCACCGGGAGCGAGTCCTGGCCTACATCCAGAAGGGCATCGACGAGGGGGCGAAGCTCATCCTGGACGGACGGGACATCCGCGTGGAGGGCTATCCCAACGGCTACTTCCTCGGCCCCACCATCTTCGACCAAGTTACCCCGGAGATGACCGTCGCCAACGAGGAGATCTTCGGCCCCGTCGCCGGCATCATCCCGGTCAAGGATCTGGACGAAGCCCTGCAGATCATCCGGCGCAACCGCTACGGCAACATGGCCTGCATCTTCACCCAGAACGGGAGATGGGCGCGCCAGTTCAAGTACCGCGCGGAGTGCAGCATGCTGGGGATCAATGTGGGCATCGCCGCCCCCATGGCCTTCTTCACCTTCGGCGGAATCAAGGAATCGATGTTTGGCGATCTCAAGGGCCACGGGCGCGACGCCATCGAGTTCTTCACCGACAAGAAGGTGGTGACCATCCGCTGGTTCTAGCGGCGTGGGTGTGGTGAGGAGGTCTGAAAATGGTTGAGGCGGCAGACTACCAGACCAGGCACGCCCGCTATGTGCTCACGCCCTGGTCGGCACAGGCCGGGCTGCGCCCGCCGGTGATCGTGCGGGCGGAAGGACGGTTTCTCTACGATGCGGAGGGGAGGCGCTATCTGGACTTCTCCTCGGGGTTGGTGGCGGTCAACCTGGGGCACGCCCACCCCAGGATGGTGCAGGCGATCCAGGCGCAGGCGGAGCGGCTGTGTTATGCGCCGCCGTCCTTCTTCAACGACGCCCGGGCCGAGCTGGCAGAGGCACTGAT
This sequence comes from Armatimonadota bacterium, assembly GCA_031459715.1. Classification (NCBI taxonomy): domain Bacteria; kingdom Bacillati; phylum Candidatus Sysuimicrobiota; class Candidatus Sysuimicrobiia; order Candidatus Sysuimicrobiales; family Candidatus Humicultoraceae; genus Candidatus Humicultor; species Candidatus Humicultor tengchongensis. The sequence continues at coordinate 28,395 of JAVKIA010000001.1, forward strand.
CCAGATTGCGCCCTGGCCCGGTGAGGAAGGGCGAGTGTTCTTCACCACGGGGGGCGCGGAGGCCAATGAGGATGCCATCAAGATGGCCCGCCTGATCACCGGTCGGCGCAAGGTGCTCGCCTCCTACCGCTCCTTCCACGGCTCCACGGCGGGCGCCGCTACCCTGACCGGGGATGACCGCCGCTTTGCCGCCGAGCCTGGCATTCCTGAGGTGATCCACTTCTTTGCGCCCTACCCCTACCGCAGCCCCTTCTTCGCCACTGATCCGCAGGAAGAGACGCAACGGGCCCTGGCCCACCTGGAGACGGTGATGCAACTTGAGGGTCCGGAACGGGTGGCCGCCATCATCCTCGAGCCGGTGGTGGGCACCAATGGTGTGATCATCTATCCCGAGGGCTACCTGGCCGGGGTGCGGCGGATCGCTGACCGGCACCAGATTATCTTGATCTTCGACGAGGTGATGACCGGCTTTGGCCGCACCGGGACTCCCTTCGCCGCCCAACGGTTCGGGGTCACCCCGGACATGATCACCTTTGCCAAGGGGGTGACCTCGGCGTACGTGCCTCTGGGTGGGGTGCTGGTGCGGGAGTCGCTGGCCCGTCACTTTGACAGCAACGTCCTCTGGTGCGGCCACACCTTCTCCGGGCATCCCCTGGCGGTGGCGGTGGCCCGCGCAGCCCAGGCCGTCTACCGGGAGGAAGGGTTGTTCACGCGGGCGCAGGAGATCGAGGGGTGGCTGCGTCCCGCCCTGGAGGGATTCGCCCGTCGGCACCGCGTCGTGGGGGAGGCGCGGGGGATCGGCGCCTTCTTCGCGCTGGAACTGGTGCGGGACCCGCAGACCCGCGAGCCCCTGCTCTCCCGCTACGGCGGAGATCCTGAGATGCTCCGCGGCTTTCACGCCTCCCTGCGGGGCCGGGGAGTTTACGTCTTTGGCCGGCACAATATCCTCATCGTGGCTCCGCCGCTGACGATCACCCGGGAGGAAGCCGACCTGGGCCTGGAGGCGCTGGACGCCAGCCTGGATGAGCTGTCGCTGAAGGCGGCAGCGTGAAACAGGGAAAGGTGGCAGCCTGAAACAGGGATTTGACGCAGCGACAGTGAAGGTGTCCGCGGGCAATTTCTGCCTGGAGGTCCGCCGGCGGTCATTGCTTCACTGACTGCTCCGTCCGTCCGTTCGCTGCTGCGGCAGTGCATCCATTGCGGGCTGTGTCTGCAGGCCTGTCCCACGTACGCCGTCCTGGGGACGGAAGCCGACTCCCCGCGGGGGCGGATCGCTCTGATGCGGGCTGTCGCCGAGGGGCGCATCCCCCCGCGGGGCGCGTTCGCCCGGCACATCGCCCTCTGCCTGGCCTGTCGAGCGTGTGAGACGGCCTGCCCCTCAGGTGTACAGTACGGAGCGCTGGTGGAAACCAGCCGCGCACTCCTGGCGCAGGCCGCGCCCCTGGGGGCGCGCGCACTGCGCCGCCTGGTGCTGGAACACCTGCTGGCGCGGGTGGACCGCCTCCGCCTGCTGGCCCGGCTGGCCGGGCTCTACCAGGCAAGCGGGCTGCAGCGCCTTGTTCGCGGTCTGGGTCTCCTGTCCGGCCGCCTGGCCGCCCTGGAGGCGTTGCTACCGCCGCAGGTAACCCCCGCCGCTCAGACCGCCACCGCGGCCTCCGGAGCTTTCCGCGGTAGCGTCGCCTTCTTTCACGGCTGCGTGCAGGAGGCCTTTCTGCCGCAGATCAATAGGGCGACGGTGCGCGTGCTGGTACGCAACGGCTTCGAGGTGTGCATTCCCCCGCGGCAGACCTGCTGCGGCGCGCCCGCCCTGCACCTGGGTGAGGAGGAGGTGGCAAGGCGGTTGGCCCGCCGGAACATCGACGCCTTCGCTGCGGACGGGGCGGTGGCCATCGTCAACAACGCCGGCGGGTGCGGGGCGGCACTGAAGGAGTACGGCCGTCTGCTGGCAGACGACCCGGCGTATGCGCAGCGGGCCCGTGAGTTCGCCTCCCGGGTGCGTGACTTCAGCGAGTTCCTGGTTGCCCACCTCCACGTCCCTCCGGCAGGAGAGGTGCGGGCGCGGGCAGTCTACGTCGACTCCTGCCATCTGCGCCACGTGCAGAAGGTCGTCCGTCCACCCCGCGACCTGTTGCGGATCGTGCCGGGGATCGAACTGGTGGAGCTGCAGACCCCCGACCACTGCTGCGGCAGCGCGGGAGTGTACAACATCCTGCAGCCTGTGGCGGCGCGGACCGTCCTGGAGGCGAAGATGGCCGACCTCGCCCGCGTCGCCCCACAGCTGGTCGTCACCACCAATACCGGCTGCCACCTGCAGCTGCTGGTTGGCGTAGGGCGCGCCGGGCTGCAGGCCCGGGTGGTGCATCTGGCGGAGCTGCTGGAGGAGTCCTACGCCGGCGGCGGGGAGGGCGGGTAGGCCGTGCTACCGGATGCTGCCCGCGACGCACTGATCCGCCTGCTGGGCCGGGAGCGAGTGATCACCGATCCGGGGGAGCTGCTCACCTACGAGGTGGACGCAGCGCTGGACCGGGGAAATCCGGATGCAGTGGTCTTTCCCACCTCCGCCGAGGAGGTGGTCCGCGTCGTCCGCTGGGCTGAAGAGCACAGTATGCCGCTGGTGGCCCGCGGGGCGGGGACGGGGCTCTCCGGCGGAGCGGTGGCCCGGGGCGGAGTGATTGTGGAATTCTCCCGGATGAACCGCATCCTGGCGCTGGACGAGGTGGGGCGCACGGTCACGGTGCAGCCTGGCGTGGTCAACCAGGACCTGGATGCCTTCGTCGCCTCCAGGGGCCTGTACTATCCACCCGACCCGGCCAGCGGCCGCGCCTGCACCCTGGGCGGGAATGTGGCGGAGAACTCCGGCGGACCGCACTGCTTCAAGTACGGGGTGACCACCAACTACGTGGCCGGCCTGGATGTGGTGCTGGCCGACGGGCGCCGCATGCGCCTGGGCGGCCTCGCCCTGGACCCCCCGGAGTATGACTTCTGCGGGCTGGTGACGGGGAGCGAGGGGACGCTGGCGCTGGTGGTCGGCATCACCGTGCGTCTGCTGCGCCGCCCCCCTGCGGTGCAGACCATGATGGCCGCCTTCGATTCTCTGGAGCAGGCGGGGGAGGCCGTCTCCGCCGTGATCGCCGCAGGGCTCACTCCCTCCACCCTGGAGATGATGGACCAGAAGATCATGGGCATCGTGGAGGACTACATCCACCCCGGCCTGCCCGTGGACGCCGCCGCAGCCCTGATCGTGGAGGTGGACGGCTACGGGGCCGGCCTCGACCCGCAGATGGCGGAGGTGGCGGCGATCCTGAGAGAGCACGGAGCCCGCGACCTGCGCCCCGCTCGTTCCGCCGAGGAGCGTGAGACCATCTGGACGGGGCGGAAGGGCGCCATTGGCGCGCTGGCCCGGCTGGCCCCCTTCTACCTCCTGGTGGACGGCACCGTCCCCCGCAGCCGCCTGGCGGAGACTCTGGCTGAGGTGGACCGCATCTGCGAAGCCCGCGGGTTGCGCGTGGGCCATGTCTTCCACGCCGGCGACGGCAACCTGCACCCGCTCATCCTGCTGGACCCGGAGGACCCTGAGCAGGTGCACCGGGTGCTTGCCGCGGGGCGGGAGATCATGGAGGCGATGGTCCGCCGCGGCGGCAGCATCACCGGCGAGCACGGAATCGGCCTGCAGAAGCGGGAGTACATGGCGCTGATGTTCGGCCCATCCGAGCTGGAGGCGATGCAGGACGTCAAGGAGGTCTTCGACCCGCGCGGGTTGCTGAACCCCGGAAAGATCTTCCCGGCTCAGATCCCTGCAGCGACCCGGCCCCTGGCGACGGTTGCGCCGGATCCCTTTGCGCCTGCAGACTCCGAGGAAGCGGCCTATGGCCTGGCCGGACTATCTGCGGCCGGCCGGCGGGTGCAGATCACCGGCGGGGGGACCAAAGTACCGCCGCGGGAGGGGGTGGTTCGGCTCTCGACGGAGCGCCTGCGCGGGATCTCGACGTACGCGCTGGCGGACCTCTACGTGGTGGCGGGGGCGGGGACGCCGCTGGAGGCGCTGCAGGAGGACCTGGCCCGGGACCGGATGTGGGTGCCGCTGGCCTCCCCCTGGGCGGCGGCGACCCTTGGGGGAATCGTCGCCGCCAACGCCAGCGGCCCGCTGCGGATGCGCTACGGCGGAGTGCGCGACCTCCTCCTGGCCGCCACTTTCGTGCTGTCCGACGGCAGGGTCGTGCGCGCCGGGCGGCCGCTGGTGAAGAACGTCGCCGGGTACGACCTGCCCAAGGTGCTGGTGGGTTCCTACGGGACGCTGGCTCTGGTCACCGAGGTGGCGCTCAAGATCACCCCCCTCCCCGCGGCCCGGCGTACCGTGCTCGTCCCGGCGGACGATCTCTCTCTCGCTGTGGGCTGGGGGCTCCACCTGCTTCCTTCGGCGCTGGTGGCCTCGGCGATCACGGTATACGGCGGGGAGAACCTGCCGGGCGCGCCTCCGAGCCCCTACCTGCTCGCGTACACCGCGGAGGGGAGGTCGGAGGACGTCGACGCCGAGCTGGCGCAGGTGGTTCGGGTGCTCAAGGGCGCCGGGGCGCCTCCGCCTGTTGAGGTCGAGTTCTCTGGCACCGAGATCTGGGCGCGCCTGCTCGCCCGGGCTGCAGATGAGACGTTGCTGGTGCGCGCCGGCGTGCCCGTCGCAGCGCTGGAGGCCTGGGTACGCGAGGCCGCCCCGCCGCTGCAGGCCGGCGCGTTCCTGGTGGATGTAGCCGGCGGGCTCGTCTACGCGGCGCACCCTGGGGCGAATCGGGACCGCGCCAGCGAATGGCTGGCTGCCATCCGTCGCGCCGCCGTGTCCCGAGGAGGGTACGCCGTCGTGCTGCGGGCGCCGGCATCCTGGGGTGACGCTCTGGACCTGTGGGGATACCGGCCGGAATCCCTGGACCTGATGCGCGGCCTCAAGGCGCGCTGGGACCCGGCCGGCATCCTCAACCCCGGGATCTTTCTGCTCTGACCGTCCAGCCCGCGGCGACGCCGCGCCGACTCCCGCCCTCCCACCGTCTGCCGGGTGCTCCTGTCCGGCCTCTCAGGCAGCCGCGCGTGGCTCCGCCTCCAGCTCGATCCTGGTCCCCAGCACCTCCAGGAACTTGGCCAGCCAGTCGGGATGAGCCGGCCAGGCGGGTGCAGTGACTAACCGGCCATCCACGTGGGCCCTGTCCACGGGAAGGTCGACATACCGGCCGCCCGCACGGGTCACGTCAGGACCCACCGCGGGGTAGGCCGAGCAGGCCTTACCCTCGAGCACTCCCGCGGCCGCCAGCACCTGCGGGCCGTGGCAGATGGCCGCGATGGGCTTGTCCGCCGCCGCGAAGTGACGGACGATCGCCAAGACCGTTTCGTTCAGGCGGATGTATTCGGGGGCGCGCCCGCCCGGGATGACCAGCGCGTCGTAGTCCTCCGCCTTGATCTCGGCAAACGTGGCATTGAGAGTGAAGTTGTGGCCGGGTTTCTCGCTGTACGTCTGGTCGCCCTCGAAGTCGTGAACGGCCGTGCGCACCTTCTCCCCGGCCGCCTTGCCCGGGCAGACGGCGTGGACGGTGTGCCCCACCATCTGCAGAGCCTGGAACGGGACCATGACCTCGTAGTCTTCCACGAAGTCGCCAACCAGCATCAGGATCCGCCTGGCTCCCATGGTCCTCCCCCCTTGCCCGTTTTGCTTGGATGACACCCACAGCCAGTCTACGGCGGCAGGTCCGGACTGCCCATCGGTGCTCCGCCTGATTTGTCTCCACCACCGAATGCCGGGTGCTTCTGCAGCGGCCACGGAGGCGCAAGGCGCCTACGATGTAGCCACTCGCAGCCGGTCAATCTTGGCAGCCATGATGAAGTCGTTCTCGGACAGGCCGCCGATGGCGTGGGTGGTCAGAGTGCAGGTGACCCGGGAATACCGTATGGTGATATCGGGGTGGTGGTTCTCTTCCTCAGCAACGCTGGCCACGGCGTTGACGAAGCTCATAGCCTCTCTGAAGGTCCGAAACCTGAACGTCCGCCGTATGGACCTGGCTTCCTCGTCCAGGGTCCACCCCGGCACCGCGGCCTGCAGCCGCTGCGCTGCCTCCCGCAGCAGGGGCGGGATCCCGCCCTCGCAGGGCACACAGCGGCGGGTCGCCAGGTCCACACGGGCCAGCGGCGCCTCCCTTTCTTGCGAGCGGTCGGCCGACTCCATCACGCACACCTGCACCTTCGTCATGATGCGTACCGGTCTGCTCCCCATCATGCCCGCAGGTCCGCCGCAGGTCCAGCCTCCGGTTGGAGGGCAAAATGTCTCCCAAGCGTCGGTCCGCTCATGCCCGCTCGCCTCTGTCGTTGACGGCAGCCACAGCGGTGATACCATAAGGATAAACATAGCCAGAATTCTGGCTATGTGTCGGGCTGGACTGCTCCTGGGCCGGCAGGAGGAGGCGGGCCGAATGAAGATGGTCAACACGGTGGAGCTGAAGAACCGCACCAACGCCCTGCTGCGGCAGGTGGCCCGGGGGGAGGCGGTAATCGTCACGCGCCGGGGCAAGCCGGTGGCAGCGCTCACCCGGCTGACCGACGCCGGCCTGGAGGAATTCGTCCTGCGGTACGCCTCCGGGACGGGGGGCGCAGGGGCCGCAGCCGGGCCGCAGCCCGAGACCCCGCCCAGGTACCGATACATGAGCCTGGCCGTACCGTTTGGCACCATCTTCGTAGCCTACGGGCCGGGTGGTCCGGTGATAGTGCGGCAGGCGAGTTCACCCGCCGCCTTCGAGCGGGAGGCGGAGCGCCTCCTGGGAAGCGCCCCCGCGGCGGATCCCGAGCCGCCAGCCGACCTGCGGGCCCAGATCCTTAAGGCGATCCGCGACCACGCCCCCTACCGTGGTCCGCTGGACCTCAGCCTGGTCCCGCCCTTTGAGCGGGCCGTGCTGCAGGCGCTGCGGCGCATCCCCCCCGGCCAGGTGCGCACCTACGGCCAGATCGCGCGGGCGCTGGGCCGGCCGTCGGCCGCCCGCGCCGTGGGCACGGCCTGCGCCCGAAACCCGCTGCCGCTGCTCATCCCCTGCCACCGGGTCGTACGCAGCGACGGGAAGCTGGGCGGCTACTCGATGCGCGGGGGCGCAGCCCTGAAGCGGCAACTCCTGGAGGCGGAGGGAGCCCTGCCGGCGCTGCTACCCATCGGGCGGTAGGTCGTCCGAAGTCGGCAGCTACCACCCCAGCGCGTAGTTGCGCTCGCCGCGGGAGCTGGCGGCGCCCTCGATGACCCCGCGCTGGGGGTCGATGGCCACCGCCGTGGTGAAATTGAGGCTCCATCCGGGGACGACGGTGAGCACATGTCCCCTCCGCTCCAGCTCCTCCCGCACCCCCGGGGGCACCCGCGCCTCGACCACGAGTTCGCCGGGGCTGGCCCGCTTGGGATAGAAGGACCGGGGGAAGTGCACAGAGTGGAAGGCAGGTGCGTCGATGGCATCCTGCAGGTCCATGCCGAAGTCCACCACGTTCAGGAAGAACTGCAGCGTCCACTGGTCCTGGTTGTCGATCCCCGGCGTACCGAAGACCATGTACGGCCGGCCGTCCTTCAGCACCAGGGAGGGGGTGAGGGTGGTCCGCGGCTGCTTGCGCGGGCGGAGGGCGTTGGGGTGGTCGGGCGGGTCCAGCCAGAAGATCTGGCAGCGCGTTCCCAGGCAGAAGCCCAGGTCTGGGATGACCGGCGAGCCGTACAGCCATCCCCCGCTGGGCGTGGCCGAGAACATGTTTCCCTCCGCGTCGATGGCCCGTGTGCCCGTGGTCCCAGCGTCTCCCGCCCGACCGTACAGAGCGCGCAGGTCGGCCCCCTGCTCCCGTCCCTCAAAGGGATAGGGATTGCCCGGGCGCAGCTCCAGCGAAGCGCGGCGCATGTCGATGAGCGCCCTGCGCTCGGCGGCGTAGGCCTTGGAGAGCAGGCCGCGCAGGGGCACGTCCACGAACTGCGGGTCGCCATAGTAGCGCTCGCGGTCGGCAAAGGCCAGCTTCGCCGCCTCCACAAGCACGTGGATGTAATCCGCGGAGCCCTGCCCCAGCAGGGCCAGGTCGAATCCCTCCAGCAGGGCGAGCTGCTGCAGGAACACCGGGCCCTGGCTCCACGGCCCGCACTTGTAGACATCGTACCCTCGGTAGTTGATCGTCACAGGAGTTTCGACCCGTGTCTCGAAGGAGGCGAGGTCCTCCTCGCTGAGCAGTCCTGCGGATTCCCCGCCGCTGGCGTCCCGCACCTTCGTCTCCCGCTGGAAGGCCACGATCTCCCGGGCAATGTCTCCCCGGTAGAAGCGCTCCCGGGCGGCGCGCAGGGCAGCGTGGCGGCCCAGGTGACGGGAGTCGTGCTCGGCGGCCACGAGCCGCTCGAAGGTGCGGGCCAGGTGGGGATTGCGCCACGTTTCGCCTACCTCCGGCACGCGCCCGCCGGGGAGGAAGATTGCGGCGGAGCTCGGCCACTCCCGGCGGAACCGCTCGGCAGTGGCGGCGATGCCATCCCGCATCCCCTCGTAGACGGGGAACCCGTGCGCGGCCAGCTCGATCGCCGGCGCCAGCACTTCTCCCAGTGTCAGCCGCCCGTAGTACTGCAGCGCCGTGATCAGCGCGTCGGGGGCGGCGGGCACGCCGGCCGGGAGGAACCCGTCCCCCGGAATTAGCCTCATCCCCCGCTCCCGAAACCACTCGATCGTGGCCGCGGCCGGCGCCCGGGTGTTGCCGTTGATGGCCACGACCCGGCCCTGGTGCGCCGCGTAGATCAGGATAGGGCACTCCCCGCCGAAGCCGTAGCTCTGTGGCTCCAGGACCGCCTGGGCGAAGGCCATGGCCACGCCGGCGTCGATGGCGTTGCCGCCCAGGTCGCGCATGCGCATACCGGCCAGTGCTGCCAGGTAGTGACCGCAGGCGACCACCAGGTGGCGCCCCCGGATCACCGGCCGCGTGGCGCTGCCTTCCAGTTCGAAACCGTGGGAATGGACCTGCCCGCTCACCGCCGCCTCCCCATCCCCTGCCGCGCAATGGGTCCGTCACGTAGCCATGCGCCGCACACCTGTCTACCGGCGCACCTGTGATGGACGGAGAAGGTTTCCGCAGGCAGAAGCGCAAGCCCTGCTCTACGCCCGACGGACCGCCGCCGCAGGAGTCGCGGGTACCGCGGCCGTGGACCCTGGCGATGTGCCCCCCGGGTCCAGGGTGACCGTGGGCTGAACGGCGGCCGCCGGCGCGTAGAGCAGGTGCCCGCAGTTGGTGCAGACGCCCCAGCGGTTCCGCAGGAGCATGCCGCAGTGGGGGCAGGCGGCCAGCAGCGCGCGCCCGCACCGGGGGCAGGCGTGCGGCGCGGTGCGCAGGTCGGCAAAGCCGTCGCCGTAGCGGCATGATCCGTCCGGGCAAAGGACGAAGGCCAGCATCCCTGTCATCTACCCTCCGCGCTCTGGGGCATCCACCAGTCTTATGCCCAAAACCTACTAATGCTAAACCTCTGAAAGGAATCCCCCCGCCGGTGTGGAACCCGATCAGTGGCGGGTCCCCCAAAGCCTCAACTGCATCTGGGAGGGATGAGCATGGCACAGAGGCTTCGCATGCTGCTGGCTGCAGTGTTGGTGACGCTGGCGTTGCTGGGCACGGGAGCTGCGGCGCTGACCGCGCCGCCCGTGCAGATCTCCGGCGGGATGCCCGGAGAGAACGGAGGCTAACCGGTTAGAGGGAACTTCAGAGGAAGATCGACGCGCGGCGGGGACCCGCCATCCCTGCAGGACGTTTCGGTGTGCTCGTCGAACATGACTGCAACATGGTCAAGCAACAGAAGACAATTGAGAGCGTAGAAGGCGCCCGCTGGATCGTCTCCTTTGGGCAGCGGCTGGAACAGGCCCGCGGTCGGATGGGGCTGACACAGGCAGAGATTGCCGCAGGCGAGCTCTCCAAGAGCTTTGTCAGCCTGCTGGAGACCGCCCGCTCCTATCCCTCGGTGGAGACCCTGCTCCTGCTGGCCCGTCGGACCGGCACGTCGGTGGCCGGGCTCCTGATGGACCCCCCAGACCTCCGCCTGGACACGGCCCTGAGCATGATCGCGCTGGCCCGCGACGCAGTGTGGAGGCAGCCGAAGTGGGCCGAGCGTGTCAGCCGCTTCGCTGAGGAGGTGGCCCCTGGCCTCCCCCTGTGGGCGCGGGCGGAGGCTGCGATCGTTCGCGGCATCGCGGCGACCCTGGACAATCGCCTTCCCGAGGCGGAGCGGTGGGCCCGTGAGGCGCAGTCGCTGGCGAAAAAGGCGGGGTTCGGGCCGGGGGAGGCGCAGGCGCTTGCCCTGCTGGGCGACGTAGCCCTGCTGCGCAGGGACTATGCGAGGTCCTTCGATTTGCTCAGCCAGGCAGTGGCCCGCCACCGGGAGACCGGCTCGCTTCGCAGCGCGCCCGGTGTCAAGGCGCTGATCTGGCTGGCTGCTGCCGCGCTTCGGGTGGGACGAACACGGTTCGCCCGTCGCTGCTGCACGCGGGCCAGGCTCCTGGCGGTCCGGTTGAACCTCGGAGTGCTCGAGGGACAGGCCCTGTGGGGCCTCGGGTACATCGCCAGGTCGGAGGGGGACCTGCCGAGAGCCGCCAGGCTGCTGCAGGAGGCACACCGTGCATTTGAATTGGTCGAGGACCTCACCAGCCGTGCCGATGTGCTGATGAACCTGAGCGCCCTCTACCGTGAGCAGGGGCGGCTTGAGGAGGCGCTCGAGGCGATTCAGCAATCCATCCAGATCATCGAGCAGCGGGGTGACCTGCGGCGACGCAGTGATGCCTATCAGGACCTGGCCGCCGTCCACTTGCAAATGGGCCGCCTCCGGGAAGCGGAAGAGGCCGCCAGGCAGGCACTGGCCGACGCAGAGAAGGCGGCCGATCCCAAGCATCGCGCCACGGCCCTGGCTCTGCTTGGGCGCATCGCCGCCAGGCGGCAGGAGCGGGACCAGGCGGTGCACTACCTGCGCCGGGCCGCCCGGCAGCTCAAGGCCCTCGGGCTGAAGGACCTGTGGGCCGAGGTCTCCCGGGACCTGGGCCTCGTGCTTAAGGGGTCGAGCCCCGAGTCGGAAGCGGCGCTCTACCTTACCCAGGCCATCAACCCTGAGGCGCTGCTGGGCGGGGTCGGCCTGCCACCGGCCGCCGTTCCCACCCGGCGTCGCCGCGCTGCCAGGAACGGCCGCTAGTAGCGCTCCGCCCGCTAGCCCAGAGGCGCGACCCCTCGTCGGCCCGCGCTGACCTTCTCGCCGGCCCCACCACCGCCGTCGGCCCGCGCTGACCGTCTCACCACCACGACCACCCGGCGGCATCTTCCTTCCACATTCCACATGTGCGTCATTCCTCGGTCCGTCGTTGTTTGCACACGTGAGATCGCATGTGCACCATTCCTCGGTGCGTTGTTGCTGCATACGCGATGCGACGTGCGCGTCGTACCCTGGTGCGTCGTGGCTTACATACATGGCTGCAGATCAGCGGGTGGGGGCAGGAATTTCCGGCCCCGGATGCGGAATTCCTGCCGGTGCAGCACGGGAGGTGGCGGCGATGGCGGAGCTGTTTCGCATGATTATCGACGGCCGGGCGGCGGATGCCCGCAGCGGGGAGACCGTGGAGGTGCGCAATCCGGCCAACGTGGACGAGGTGGTGGGTATCGTACCGAAGGGCGACCGCGAGGACGTGCGCGCGGCCATCGATGCGGCGGTGGCGGCGCTGGGGGACTCCTGGTGGCCCCGAATCTACGAATCGCGTCGCCGGGGAAAGGTCCTGCAGCGCTTCGCTGCCCTGGTGGAGGAGCACAAGGACCGGCTGGCCAGGCTGCTCACGCGGGAGCAGGGGAAGATCTACCGCGAGTCGGTGGGGGAGCTGGACAGCCTGATCAACACCTTCGACTACTACGCCGGATACGCCGGCAAGATCGCCGGCGAGGTGAAGTATTTGCGAGACAATGACAGCATCATCAAGGTGGAGACCCGCAAGCAGCCCATCGGCCTATGCGCTGCCATCCTCCCCTTCAACTTCCCCGTCTCCCTGTACGCCTGGAAGGTAGCGCCTGCGCTGATCGCCGGGAACGCGGTTCTCATCAAACCGGCCAGCACTACCCCCCTCACCGACATCGCCCTGACGGCACTGCTGCAGGAGGCGGGCGTGCCTCCGGGGATCGCCAGCATCGTTACTGGGCCCGCCTCCACGGTGGGCGACGAGATCCTGCGCCACCCGGCGGTGAAGCGCATCGCCTTCACCGGCTCCACGGAGGTGGGGCGGCTCGTGGCCCAGGCCGCCTCCCCGGCCCTGAAGCACATCACCCTGGAGCTGGGTGGCAGCGACCCCACCGTGGTGGCCGACGATGCAGACCTGGAGCTGGCCACCGACACCATCGTCCGCTTCGGCCGCTTCCGCAACGCCGGGCAGTCCTGTACCTCGGTGAAGCGGGTGTACGTCTTCGCCGCGGTGTTCGAGCGGTTCGTCGACCTGCTGGCCGCAAAGACCGCGGCGCTGCGCGTAGGCGACGGGCTGGACCCGGCGACAGACATGGGCCCGCTGAACAACGCCCAGCAGCGGGAGGACGTGGAGCGCTTCGTCGCCGACGCCCTGGCCCGCCGGGCCACGGTGGTGGTGGGTGGGCGACGGCTGACCGAGGGCCCCTACGCCCGGGGCTACTTCTTCCAGCCCACGGTGATCGCGGACCTGCCGGAGGACGCGGCGCTGTGGAGGGAGGAGTGCTTCGGCCCGGTGCTGCCGGTCATGCCGGTGCGCGACCTGGAGGAAGCGCTGCAGCGGGCCAACAGCACCTCCTACGGCCTGGGGGCGGGGCTGTGGTCCCGCAGCGACCGGACCATCGAGCGGTTCATCGAGGGGATCGAGTCCGGGATCGTCTGGATCAACTACAAGCCGCTCAGTGTCCCGGAGACCCCGTTTGGCGGCGTGAAGGACAGCGGCCATGGGCGGGAGCTGGGAGCGGAGGGGCTGGCCGAGTACCTGGAGACCAAGTCCATCCGCAAGTACGTGGGCAAGGCCTGAGGGGCGCCGACGGCCACCTCTCCTGGAGAGCCCGTCTGTAACGCGTCGCTCGGCAGGCCCTGACTCAGGCCGCCTCCCACGCCGCCTGACCGCCGGCTATGGTCTGGACGACCTCGACCTGCCCGTGGTCACCGATGCGCATCAGCACCAGGTCCGCCAGACCGCTCTCAGCCAGCGTCCCGGGTTCCAGCCCCAGCAGGCGCGCGGGATTAGTGCTGGCCATCGTCACTGCATCCGCCAGGGTTACCCCGGCGAAGGCCATCACCCGGGGTAGCGCCGACGCCAAGTCCAGGGCCGATCCGGCAAGATACGGTGTCCCGCTGAGACTGACGCGCCCCTCCGGGCTCAGAGTCACGCGCATCCCCATCCAGTCGTAGTCACCGGGCGCCATCCCCGCCAGAGCCACGGCGTCGCTGATCAGGATGGTCCGCTCAACCCCCTTTGCCCGGACAAAGGTCTTGACCACCGCTGGCGGGAGATGGTGCGACTCACCGGAGACCGAGGCCGCCATCGCCTATGTTCAGGAGATCTACCCCCTGATGGACCGGGAGATCCTGGCATGGGACAATGCCGGGAACAACCGCTTCATCCTCTCGGGACGCGGCTCCTGGACGCTGAACCCTGTGAGCATCTACATGACCGCCAAGGCGACCAACCCCGACATCGCCGCCAACCTCAACCACCACGGTGCCCTGTTGGGCCCCAAGGGCCGGTTCGGCATCGGGGACTTCTACAGCTTCGGTATCTGGAAGTTCGCGCGGAACAAGGAGGCGGCCAAGGACTTCCTGCGCTTCTTCTACGAAGAGGAGAACCAGAACCGCTACATCGAGACCGGCGGAGGGTTCAACCTCCCTGCCCACCCGCACTTCGACCGGCACCCTGTCTGGCGGCGGGACCCCAAGCTGCAGGGCATCATCGGCTACACCAAGTGGCAGAAACTGACAGGCTGGCCGGCGCCACCCGACCGGCGGGCCCAGGCGGTCTACGCCACCTTCGTCCTGCCTAACATGTTTGCCCAGGTCGTCACCGGCAAGCTCAAGCCAAAGGCGGCCATGCAGTGGGCTGTGCGCCAGCTGCGGGACATCGGGTACAAGTAAGGGGGAGGAAGACATGCCAGCCACGCAGCCCATGGATCGGTTCTATGAGGCGTGCATCGCTATCCTGGAGCGGGTGCGCGCTGAAGAGAGAGAACCTCGCCCGCGCCGCCGATCTCGTAGCGCAGAAGCTGCTCCAGGGGGAGGTGGTGCACGCCTTCGGCACGGGCGGCCACTCTGTCATGGGCGCCATGGAGCTCTTCTGGCGGGCGGGAGGCCTGGCGGCGGTGAATCCGCTCTTTCCCCCCGGGATCTCAAATCTGGAAGGCCATCCCAACACGGAACGCGTCGTCGGCTACGCGCCCCGCGTTCTAGACTACTACCGGGTCAAGGCGGGGGATGTGCTGATCCTGATCAACGTCAACGGGATTAACGCGGTGACCATCGACACAGCCCTGGAGTGCCGCCGCCGGGGCGTGACGGTCATCGCCGTCACATCCCGCGAGTTCTCCGAAGGCGTGGCTCCCGACATCCCTGCCCGGCACCCCAGCAACCAGAACCTCTGCGACCTGGCCGACATCGTCATTGACGCCCACGTTCCCCCGGGCGATGCCGTGGTGGAGATCGACGGTTTCGACCGTCGCGTCGCCGCCGTCTCCACAGTCGTCAACACGTACATCCTCCAGTCCCTGGTGGCCGAGGTGGTGCAGCGTATCGTCCAGGCGGGCGGAGAGCCCGAGGTGTGGTACAGCGGCAACATGGCGGGAGCGGAGGCGATCAACACTTCCCTCTACGACAAGTACTACTCGCGGATCAAGCATCTCTGAGCCCGGCAGGCAGACGGCTAAAGGGGCCGCCGCATTGGCGGCCCCTCTGCGCGGACGGCGGAGGGAGGTAGAGGCAGCATGGAAGATGGCGTTCTGGCGGTCGTCGGTGGACGGGTACTCACCCCCTTCCGCGAGATCCCTCGAGGGACGGTGCTGATTCGGGGAGAGCGCATCGAGGCCGTCGGCGCAGCAGATGAGGTTATCGTCCCGGCGCAGGCGGCCAGGTTGGACGCGTCAGGGTCGGTGGTGGCCCCCGGGTTCGTAGACATCCATGTCCATGGAGGAGCCGGCGCCGACTTCATGGACGCCACCCTGGATGCCGTCGATACCGCCTGCGGGTTTCACGCCCGCGGCGGCACCACAGCCCTGCTTGCCACTCTGCGGACCGCGCCGCTGGAGGACATTGTCCGTGCACTGGAGGTCCTGCGGGAGGCTGTTGGGCAGCGGCGGCAGGGGGCGGCCATCGCCGGCGTGCACATCGAGTGCCCGTACTTCGCACCCGCTGAGGCCGGGGCGCAACCTCCGGAAGCGATCAAGGATCCCGCGCCGGAGGAGTGGAGGCGCCTGCTGGCCTTCGCCGGCCTCGTCCGCCGCGTGTCGGCGGCCCCCGAGTTGCCCCGGGCTCTGGAGCTGGGCCGGGAGCTGGTGGCCAACGGCATCGTCGCCTCCATCGGCCACACCGCCGCCACCTTCGACGATGTGGTCCGGGCGGTGGAAGCCGGGTACAGCCACGTGACCCACATGTACTCCAGCATGTCCGGGCTGCGGCGGGTGCAGGCCTTCCGCATTCCCGGGGTGATCGAGGCCACCCTGCTCCTGGATGACCTGTCCACCGAGATGATCGCCGATGGCTGCCACCTCCCTTCCGCCCTGATCCGCCTGATCATCAAGGCCAAGGGGGTCGAGCGGCTTTGCGTCTGCACCGACGCCGTACGCGTGGCGGGCTTTCCCCCCGGCGAGTACACCTCAGCCGGCCGGCCGGTGCTAGTCGAGGACGGAGTGGCTAAGTTGCCCGACCGCAGCGTCTTTGCCGGGAGCACCGCGACCATGGATCGCTGCCTGCGCACCCTGGTCACCGCGGCGGGCGTCTCCCTGCAGGACGCCGTGAAGATGGCCACCATCAACCCGGCACGCTTCATGCGGCTTGATGGGGACCGGGGCAGCTTGGCGCGGGGCAAGCGGGCGGATCTCGTCATCCTGGACGACGCCCTGACCGTGCGGCTGACCGTCGTCGGCGGAAAGATCGTCTACGACGGCCGGGGTGATGGCGCCCACGCCGCAACGGTCCTCGAAAGAGGTCCGGGCTAGAGCCGGACGGTAAGGATCACGCTCACACTGGGCCGATCGGCCAGGACGATCACCAACCGCGGGCCGAAATCCTCCACGCGTACCGCCACCAGGGTGAGGGTATTGAGCGGCAGCCAGACGGCGGTGGTGGCGATGGGCACCAGGTAGAAGATCCGTCCCTTGAGCTTGGCGCCCGCGGGCGTCGTCAACCGCACCAGTTGCCCCGGGGGCACCCGGGCCTGTGGTGCGGCGAAAGCCAGAAAGCTGCCTCTCCCGTCCCGAAGGAGGAAGATGGTATAGCAGCGGCCGGCGACGATAACGGTGTGGCCGAAGATGAGAGCGGCGGAGGGGCAGAAGAGCTCGCCTGCAGCTACCACCTTGACCTTGAGCGGTTTAGCCGGTCTACCGGCCGGAGCCGCTGCGGCCTGCGGTGAGGCAGCCAGGAGCAGGACGAGGACAAGACTGACAGCGATAGGACGCTTCACGGCGCATCCCTCCTGTGGCGGATGTGCCCGTGTACGCACACCTCCTAGACTACGGGCGACGGCCACAGAGTGTTCGCCGGGGCGACCGGGGAACGCCGGGCCCGCCTCAGACGTTTTCGGGGTAAGATGGTGACAATGCTCCTTGCCTGAGGTGTGGCATGAGGCGCAGCCTCCGCGCGTTTACCGGGCTCCTTCTGGTGGTCGCTTTGCTGGCGGTCTGGGCCGTCCGGCCGGCCCAGGCGCAGGCGGCGGACGGTCCACAGCTCTTCACCGAGGTCTTCCGCCTGGTGGTGCGGGAGGCGCTGGCGCCCCCGCCGCCGCAGGTCCTGTTGCGCGCCGCCGTCGAGGGGATGCAACGGGTGCTGCGGGCGCAGGGGGTGGAGTTCCCGGTGGAGGAGGCAGACGGCGGAGCGGACCTGCCGCGGACGGTGGAGCTGTTGCGCCGGGCCATGGCTCGGGCTCCGGCCGGCTTTCCTCCCGTGGAGGTGGCATATGCCGCCATCAAGGCCATGGTGGAAGCGGTGGGCGACCGCAACACCGTCTTCCTCACCCCGCCGGAGCAGGCGCGCTTCAACGAGCAGCAGCAGGAGCCTCCGCCCATCGTGGGTATCGGAGTTGTGCTGGGGGAACAGGCGGGACGCGTGGTCATCGTCGACGTGGTAGAGGACTCGCCCGCGGCGCGCGGTGGGATCCTGCCGCAGGACGTCATCGTCTCGGTGAACGGGCAGCCCACCGCCGGCCGCAGCCTCTCCGAGGTGCGCCAGATGATCGTGGGAGAGGAGGGTGGGGAGGTGGTGCTGGTGCTCCTCCGCCCCTCCACCGGGGAGACCCTGACCGTGCCCCTGCTGCGGGCCCGCATCACCCAGCCGACGGCCAGCGGGCGCATGGTGGCCCCGGAGATCGGCTACCTGCGGCTGACCCAGTTCCGCGAGGGGGCGGCGGGGCGGGTGGCGGCTCTGCTGCGAGAGCTTCAGGCCCAGGGGGCCCGCGGCATCATCCTGGACCTGCGCAACAATCCCGGGGGATTCCTCATCGAGTCCGTAAACGTCGCCAGCCACTTCCTGCCCGACGGCGTGGTGACCACGGTGCGCGGGTCGCGCGACCGCAGCACCACCTACCTGGTGCGCGCCCGCGAGCCCAAGGTCCTGGTCAATGTGGTGGTCCTGGTCAACCGCCGCAGCGCCAGCGCCTCGGAGGTGGTGGCCGGGGCGCTGCAGGACGCGGGTATCCCGCTCATCGGAGAGCAGACCTTCGGCAAGGGCACGGTGCAGCTGGTCTATGAGTTCGACGACGGCAGCGGCCTGCGTCTGACCGTGGCCCGCTACCTCACCCGCAACGGGCGGGAGGTGGAGGGACAGGGCCTGGCTCCTGACATCCCGGTCCCCTTTGGCCTGGCCGTGGTGGGCACCTCAGGCGACCCGCAGCTGCAGCGCGCCATCGCCGTCGTCTCGGAGATGTTGCGCCCGGCCGCCATGGCGGTCGTCCGCTAAGGTACCCCGCGACAACAAGGCCCCGATCGTTCACAGGCTGCATTGGTGTTGCTCGCAGATCCTCCGACGCCGGGACCTTCGCCCCGGTCCCTCCCGGTTACCCTTGCCTCGCCTGCGCGGATGACGTACGGTATCCGTAGCCCCCATGATTGTGCGGTCTGTCGTCAAGCACAGCGCCTACGCGGATTCCGTGACGCTGATGCGCGTGCAGCAGGAGGTGCGCCACCTGCCGGGCGTGCGTGAGGCCGGCCTGGTGGTGGCCACGGAAGCCAACCGCATCCTGTTGCGGGACGCCGGCCTGCTCACCGCAGAGGCGGAGGCAGCCGGGCCGGATGACCTGGTCATCAGCGTGGCCGGCGACTCCCCGGAGGCTGTGGCCGCGGCGCTGGCCTGCGCGCAGCGCCTGCTGACGCAGCGGCAGGCGGCGGCCGGTCCTGCGGTATACCGACCCCGGACTATAGCCGCCGCGCGGCGCATGCAGCCCGCCTCCGCCATCGCCGCCATCTCCGTCCCCGGACGCTTTGCCGCTGCGGTCGCCCGCGAAGCGCTGCAGGAGGGTCTGCACGTGTTTCTCTTCAGCGACGGTGTAGCGCTGGAAGAGGAGGTGGCGCTGAAGCGCGCCGCGGCCGACCGCGGTCGCCTGCTCATGGGGCCCGACTGCGGCAGCGCCTTGATCGGCGGGGTCGGTCTGGGATTCGCCAACAGCGTGCGGCGGGGGCCGGTGGGGATCGTCGCCGCTGCGGGGACAGGGCTGCAGGAGGTGAGCACGCTGGTGCACCGCCTGGGCAGCGGCGTCAGCCACGCCATCGGCACCGGCGGGCGGGACCTCTGGCTCGATGTGGGCGGAGCGACCATGCTCCAGGGCATCGCCGCCCTGGCCGCCGACCCCCAGACCCGGGTGATCGTGCTTGTGGCCAAGCCACCGCACCCCGTAGTGGCGGCGCGCGTCCTGGGCGCCGCGCAGCAGGCGGGCAGGCCAGTGGTGGCCTGCTTCCTGGGCACCCGCCTGAGGTCGCGCGGCTCCGTCCACGGCGCAGAGACGCTGGAGGAGGCGGCCCTGACGGCGGTCCGTCTGGCCACGGGGAGGGCCGCCGAGCTGCCGCCCTCGCTGGCCCTCCCCGCCCAGGAGGCGGCCCGCCTGGCGCCGGGGCAGCGCTGCCTGCGCGGCCTCTACAGCGGCGGGACCCTCTGTGCGGAGGCGCAGGTGGTGCTGCGCAGTTACCTGGGGGCCGTCCCCTCCAACGCCCCGCTGGAGCCCGCGGACCGCGTGGACGGCCTGGCCCCCAGCAGCGGCCACGTGGTGCTGGACATGGGCGCAGGTGAGTTCACGCAGGGCCGCCTCCACCCCATGATCGACCCATCGCTTCGGCTGCAGCGGCTGGCGCAGGAAGCCGCCGACCCCGAGGTGGCTGTGCTGCTGCTGGACGTCGTCCTGGGCTTCGGCGCCCACCGGGACCCCGCCCAGAGGCTGGCCCCAGCGGTGGCCGACGCCCGCCGCCGCGCGCTGGCCGCGGGACGCTACCTCTGCGTGGTGGGAGCGTTGTGCGGCACCGAGGAGGATCCCCAGGATCTGCGGGCGCAGCAGGAGGTGCTGGTCGACGCCGGCATGCTGGTGGAGAGCAGCAACGCCCGGGCGGCCCGCTTGGCAGGCCGCATCCTGTCGGGAGTGGCGGGCAAGGGTGAGGTGCGGGAGCTGCCCCTGCTGGACGTCGCTCCACCGCGGGTGGCTCTCCCCGACGCCACCCCGCTCTTGCCGCTCTTGGCCGCACCCCCCCAGGTGATCAACGTGGGCCTTGAGCTCTTCGCCGAGAGCCTGCGCGAACAGCGGGCGGCTGTTATCGACCTGGACTGGCAGCCTCCCGCCGGAGGGAAGAAGCACCTGCTCGACCTGCTGGACAAATTGGAGGCCTGAATCCCGCCAGGAGTCTTCACGCCTTCGAACGAATCACAGAGAACAATTCTCGCCTGCAGGGAGGTGGAGGCCTTGCGTAAGGTAGCGCTGGCGGTCTTGCTGGCTGTCCTCCTGGCCGCTCCCGGAGTGGCGCAGCAGCCGCGCCGCGGTGGCACCCTGACCTACATCGTCACCGCCCTACCCCCGTCCTTCGACGGCCACCGCGAAACGACGTTTGCCATGCTCCACCCGGTGAAACCGCACTACAACTACCTGGTGAAGTTCGACACCCAGAACTACCCCAAGGTGGTGGGGGACCTGGCCGAGTCCTGGACGGCTTCCAACGACGGTCGGACTTACACCTTCAAGATCCGCCGCGGGGTGAAGTTTCATGACGGCTCGACGCTGACCTCCCGCGACATCAAGGCCACCTTCGACAAGATCATCTTTCCCAAGGAGGGGGTGGTCAGCGCCCGCCAGGTCATCTATCAGAGTGTGCAGCGGATCGAGGCGCCCGACCCGCAGACCGTCATCTTCCGGCTGAGGTTTGCCGCCCCCAGCTTCGTGGAGAAGCTGGCCTCACCGTTCAACTTCGTGTACAAGGCGGACATCCTGGAGCGCGACCCCACCTTCTACGAGCGCAACATCATGGGCACGGGGCCCTTCAAGTTTGTGGAGTACGTCCGCGGATCACACTGGGTGGGGCGGCGCAACGACGACTACTTCAAGTCGGGGTTGCCCTACCTCGACGGCTACCGGGCTCTGTTCATCAGCAGCCGCTCGGCCATGATGGCGGCCCTGAAGAGCGGTCAGGCGCTCATCGAGTTCCGTGGCGTCTCACCCGCCGAACGGGACGACCTGGTGAGCACCCTGGGCGACAAGATCGCCGTCCAGTCGCAGCCCTGGAACTGCAACCTCATTGTGGCCTTCAACACCAGGAAGAAACCCTTCGATGACGTCCGGTTCCGCCGCGCCCTGACCCTGGCGGTGGACCGCTGGGGCGGCTCCGCGGCTCTGAGCAAGATCGCCTTCCTGGGGCCCGTGGGCGCGGTGATGCGGCCGGGGTCCGAGTTTGCCATGCCCGAATCGGAGCTGGTCAAGCTGGCGGGCTACGGACGGGATATCACCGCAGCGCGGCAGGAGGCGCGTCGCCTGCTGCGGGAGGCCGGCGTCCCCGAGGGCTTCACCTTCACCCTGAAGAACCGTTCGGTGGCCATGCCCTACGAGCCGGCCGGAGTCTTCCTGGTGGACCAGTGGCGGCAGGTGGGGCTGAACGTGCAGCACGTGCAGCAGGAGACCGCCAAGTACCTGGCGGACCAGCGGGCCGGCGACTACGACGCCTCGGTGGACTTCGCCTGCGACTTCATGGACGACCCGGACGTGCAGCTGGCCAAATTTGTTTCTGCTGACGTCAGCCCGCTGAACTACGGGGGGTACGTGGACCGCCAGCTGGATGCCCTCTACTTCCGGCAGAGCCGTACGGCCAATAAGGCGGAGCGGCTCCGGCTGGTTCACCAGTTCGAGAGGCGGCTGCTGGACGAGCGGGCCTACGCCATGTACGTCCTCTGGTGGCAGCGCATCATCCCGTACTGGAAGACGCTGCAGGGCTACAAGACGACCACCAACCACTACGTGGAGCCCGACATGGAGGCCTACTGGCTCAGCCAGTGACGCCCGTGTCCTGTGCATCATGCGCAGTGACAGGAGTCCCCTCTGCCCCGGGGTGACGGCGTGAGCCGCTACATCTTCACCCGCGCGCTACTTGTCCTGCCCACCCTGCTGGCGGTCGCGGTCCTCATCTTCCTCCTCATGCGCGTCGTCCCCGGCGACATCGTCGAGCTGCGCCTGGTCCTGGGAGGCTCCTACGTCACCCCGGGCGTGATCGCGGCGGAGCGCGCCCGGCTGGGTCTGGACAGGCCGCTGTGGGATCAGTTTCTGCACTACCTGGTGGGCCTGGCGCGCCTCGACCTGGGGCTGTCCATGTGGTCGGGAGCTCCGGTAGCTCACGAGATCGGCCTGCGCCTGGCCCTCAGCCTGCAGCTGGCCGTGATGGCCACGCTCATCGCCGTGGCGCTGGCCGTCCCCCTGGGCACGCTGGCGGCGGTCTATCGGGGGAGCTGGATCGACCAGGCCGTGCAGCTCTTCAGCGTGGCCGGGCTGTCCATCCCGTCTTTCTGGCTGGGCATCCTGCTCATCCTCTTCTTGCTCTCGGTCTTCAACTACCTCCCTCCGCTGATCTTCACCCCCCTGCTGGTGGACCCCAAGGCCAACCTGGCGCAGCTCATCTGGCCGGCCCTGGCGGTGGGCTACCGGTACTCCGCCGTGACCACCCGCATGACCCGGTCCGCGCTGCTGGAGGTGCTGCGGGAGGACTACGTGCGCACCGCCTGGGCCAAGGGCCTGCGGCGGACGGTGATCGTCCGCCGCCACGCCCTGCGCAATGCGCTCCTCCCCGTGGTCACCGTCATCGGCCTGGAGTTCGCCTTTCTCATCGGCGGGCTGGTGGTGACCGAGCAGGTCTTCAACCTCAACGGCATCGGCAAGCTCACCGTGGAGGCCATCGCCCAGCGAGACTACACGCTGATCCAGGGCCTGATGCTGGTCGTGGCCGCCGGCTACATCCTGGCCAACTTCGTGGTCGACGTACTGTACGCGTGGCTGGATCCTCGGATCACGTACGGCTGATGGCCAGCGGCGCGGTGCTGGAGACGACCCGCCTCTCCCCGCCGCCGGGCCGGGCGGGCAGGCGCCCGCTGGCCCGCTTCATCAGGAAGTACCCCATGGGCACGGTGGGCGCGGTCCTGATCGTGGCCATGCTGCTGGTGGGGGCCTTCGCCGAAGCGGTGGCGCCCTACGATCCGGTGGTCAACGACTTCGGAGCCATGTTCCAGCGGCCCAGCCGGGCGCACTGGTTCGGCACCGACGCCTTTGGCCGGGACGTGCTCAGCCGCATCCTCTACGGCGCTCGCACGGCCCTGCTGGTGGGATTCGGCTCCTCCCTCCTGGGGGCCACCGCCGGCGCCCTCCTGGGCGTGGTCAGCGCCTACTTCGGGGGGAGGCTGGACCTGTGGCTGCAGCGGCTGTTAGACGTCGTCATGGCATTCCCCATCATCATCCTGGCCATGGCGGTGGTCGCCCTTCTGGGGACCGGGACGGTGAACCTGGTCCTGGCCATCGCCCTCTCCTTCGCCCCGCGGGCCGAGCGCGTGGTGCGGGCCAGCGCCCTGGCGGTGCGGGAGATGGCATACGTGGAGGCGGCGCGAGCAGTGGGAGCGGGACCCTGGCGGATCATCTTCCGCCACATGTCGCCCAACGTGGCGGCGCCCTACCTGGTGATGCTCACCGCGTTCCTCGGCCAGGCGATCTTGCTGGAGGCCTCGCTCTCCTTCCTGGGGTTGGGCGTGGCCGAGCCCACGCCGGCCTGGGGGCTGATGCTGCGCGGTGCCGCCGTGGACTTCGTGCAGCGGGCCCCCTGGATGGCCATCTTTCCCGGGCTGGCCATCAGTGTGGCCGTGCTGGCCTTCAACGTTCTGGGCGACGCCCTGCGCGACGCCCTGGACCCCAGGCTGCGGGCTTGAGGGGTCAGCGCACCAGCGTGATCCGTCCCTCCACCCGCGGGCTGATGGTGCGCGCCCGCTGGATGGCCTCGATCACCACCGTGACCATCAGCGGGCCGCCCGCGGGATTGACCAGCACCTGGCCGCCAGCCAGCATGCTGTAGCCGTCCCCACCGCGCAGCATGAAGTCGTTGGTGGCCAGGGTGTAGACGGCCGCGTCGTTCAGGGGCTGGTCGGCCACCCGCACCTCGGTGATGCGGGATCCCGCCGGACGCGTGGGGTTAAAGGTATAGCGCAGGCCGCTCACCTGGGGAAAGCGCCCCGCCACCTGCTCCCACTGGCTGACCCCGTTCTCCAGGGCCTGCCGCACCACGGCGCCGGGGAGGGCCACCTTGACCACGATGTTGCCGAAGGGCAGCCAGGCGAAGACGTCCTTACGGGTGATGCGGCCGGCGGGGAAGAGGGCGTTGGTGCGGATTCCCCCGCCGTTGGTGATGGCCAGGTCGGCCTGAAGCGCGGCGCGCATGGCGTCGGCGATGAAGTTGCCCAGGTTGGATTCCTGCTGCCGCACCGTGCTGTTCCGCGCGTCCAGGGGGACGGCGGTCTCGCCGATGACGACGTCCAGCTCCCTGCTCATCTGGTCGGCATACCGCTTGACCAGGGCGGCCATGGCCGGGTGCGGCGGGATCTGGTCGGTGACCTCGACCAGCTGGTGGCTGGCCCGCCGCGAGCCGTCCAGGGCCAGGCGGGTGACGCCCAGCCACTTGGCGTCCGAACCGGCTTTGGCGATCAGACGCCCGCCCACCGTGGCCGTCAGCGGGTCGTGCTCGTGGCCGCCCAGGACCAGGTCGATCTCGGGGATCTGCCGCAGCAGCTCCTGGTCAGCAGCGATGAACTGGTGGGTGAGGGCCAGGATCACCTGCGCGCCGCCCCTGCGCAGGATGGGCACGACCGCGCGGGCCACGGCCACCGGGTCGCCGAAGGTGGTCCGGCCGGGGGAGGAGACGACCGCGGTCTCCTGGGTGAGCAGGCCGATGATCCCCACGGTCACCGCTCCCGCAGGAAGGAGGAGCCAGGGGCGCGCGCCGGGGAAGGGCCGCATCCCCCCGGTGAAGGTGTTGCTGGCCACCCAGGGGAAGCGTGACTCCCTGATCCGTGCCGCCAGCTCCTCCGGACCGTAGTCAAACTCGTGGTTGCCGAAGCTGGCCGCATCCACGCCCAGCTGGTTCATCCCGGCGATGAGCTGGGCCCCCTTGAAGATGGAGGACTCCACCGACGGCGAGATCAGGTCTCCTGCGAACAGCAGCAGTGTGGGGCGTTCCTTCTCCCGGTACTGTTCCACCACCGTGGCCAGCCGGTCGAACCCGCCGCGCTTCCCCCCGTCCACCGGCCCGAGCTGGTAGACGTCGTTGAAGTGCAGCAGGGTGAGAGTCGGGGGCTGGCCCGCCGCCGGCGCCGCCGCCAGCAGCAGGGCCAGCGAGAGGGCCAGTAGCAGCGCTCGCGCGCGTATCACCGTCAGCATAGGAGGCTCCTTTTCTGAGCAGCAGTGGGTCTGGGGGCCCGGGTCTCTCTTCGCCCGGCCTTGGCGTCCTCCTCCATGACGGCCGGCCAGGTACGTGTCCGGGCAATCCGGACCAGTCCGGGTCGAGTCCTGTGGGAATGCGCGTCAGGAGTCTCCAGGACTCGCTACCGGCGGGAGACGTTGAGACGCTCGGCCAGCCCCTCCCTGATCCTCCCGTAGGTTGCGGCGGCGGCACCGGCCAACAGCCGGGCGTCACTGCCCGCAGCGATGAAGAGGATGCCCTGGTCGATGCGCCGCAGGACCTCCTCGGGACTTCCGGCCATGTAGCCGGCGGCGATACCGCATCGACGCGCCGCGGCCAGGATGCGATCCACCGCCGCCAGAAACGCCGGGTGGTCGAACTGGCGGAAGCAGCCCAGGTTCGCCGAGAGGTCGTTGGGCCCGATGAACAGCACGTCTACGCCCGGCACGGCGGCGATCTCCTCCACGTGCTCCAGCGCCTGGGCAGTTTCTACCTGACAGACCACCAGGACCTCGCTGTTCCACCGGGCGAAGTATTCAGGCAGGTCCATGCCGTAGCGGCTGACCCGCGTTCCGGCCACGCCCCGGATCCCCTCCGGCGGGTACCTGGCTGCCGCCACCGCGGCCCGTGCCTCCTGCGCCGTGTTCACCAGGGGGACGATCACCCCGTAGGCGCCCCGGTCCAGGGCCTGCTTGATCAGCGCCACGTCGTTGGCGGCCACGCGGACCAGGGGGACCACCTCGGTCCCCTTCATCGCCCGCAGCAGGTCCTCCAGCCGTTCCCACCCTGTGGGGCCGTGCTCGGTGTCGACAAGCAGCCAGTCGGGCCCAATGGTCGCCAGCAGCTCCACCACGGCCGGGGAGGGGAAGCTGACCCACAGGCCCACCGCCGGCTGCCCCTGCTTCAGGCGGTGCTTGACGGTGTTGGTGATCATATGCAGCAGCACCTCCACGAAAAATGTACGGGTGTGCCACGGCATCACCCGCACAGCGACCGAGTGCGGTTGTCCGACGAACCAGGGAATGACTACGACGGAAGCGGCGGGCCACCTGCGGATTTCCGGGTGCGGCTACCCGTTTGCCTGGCGCAGGGCGGCGCGGCCTTCCCGCACCCGCTGGAAGAAGGCAGGGTCTTCCTTCAGGGCCAGGGAGCGGGGGCGGGGCAGGTCGACCCGCACCTCGGCCACGATGCTGGAGTCCGCCCCCGGGGAGAGCCAGCGGCGCATGACCACCACGCGGTCCGAGAGGAAGACCGCCTCCTCGATGGAGTGGGTGACGAAGACCACGGTCAGCTCCCGCTGCGCGCACAGGCGCAGCAGCTCCAGGTTCATCCGGTCGCGGGTGATCTCGTCCAGCGCCCCGAAGGGCTCGTCCAGCAGGAGGACGCGGGGGTCCAGGGTCAGGGCCCGGGCGATGGCCAGGCGCTGCTGCATGCCGCCGGAGAGCTTGTCGGGGTAGTAGTGGGCGAACGGTTCCAGGTCCACCGTGCGCAGGAGCTGTCGGGCCGTGGGCAGGTAGCGGGGGCGCCGCCACGGCCACAGCCACCACTGCGGGTCCCGCAGGCGCAGCGGCAGGAGGACGTTGGCTTCCGCGGTCAGCCATTCAAACAGGACCGGCTGCTGGAAGATGACGCTGGACAGTCCCGCCCGAACCGCCTCCTGCGGGGCCCGGCCGCAGATGTCGATGGTTCCACTGCTGGGGGCGCGGAGCCCGGCCAGGAGGAAGAGCACCGTGGTCTTGCCGCACCCTGAGGGGCCGATGATGGAGACGAACTCCCCCGGGCGGACCGCCAGGGAGAAGTTGACCACCACCTGCAGCTCCTGCTCTCCGCTGCGACGCCGCCACAGGCCCGGGGGGCGCGCCGAAAGATACGTCTTAGAGACGCGCTCCATGCGGACGACCGGCGCGGTGGCGGTAGAGGGTGAAGCGATCATGAAACCCGGGCGCGTCGGCAGTGGCGCGGGGGCGGGGTCGGTGAGGGTGTCCTCGCCCGCTCCCGAGCCCGCCGCCCCCACCGCCGCCTCAGGGCTTTACCCCGCTGGCAAAGCGGGTGGTGTACGCCGCCTGAACATTGGCGCCCTTCAGCAGTCCCGCGCCGGCCAGGTCCTGCGCCAGCCGGGTCCAGGCCGCCGGGTCCACGTAGCCCAGGCCGTTTTGCCTGGCCGCGGGCGTGACCATGATGGAATAGAGGAAGTCCATCCCTTCAATCTCGTGGGCCCGATCGAGGTTCTTATTGTACTTGAGCAGGATGGTGGCCGCCTCCTGGCGATTGTTGAAGGCGTAGAGGAAGCCGCGGTAGTGTCCTCTGATAAACTGCTGCACCACCTGAGGGTACTTCCGGATGATCTCCTCTGTGGTGAAGACCACGTTCTCCGGCCAGCGCATGCCGAAGTCGTCGGCGTAGGAGTAAATGTAGAACTTCTCCTTGATCTTGCCCTCCCTGGCCAGTCGCTTGGCCACCAGCACCTCGTTGTAGCCCATGGCGTGCGCGAACTGGTACTGCTTCTGCACCCAGGCCCCTATGGTCGCCGGGTCGCCCTGCTGGTTGACGATCTTGATGGCCTTCTCCCAGCCCGGGCCGTACATGGCCTTGATCTGCTTGTCGTACCCGATCCAGGTGGCCACGGTTCCCCGCACATCCTTGGGCGACTTCAGCGGGACCCAGGAGAGCAGGTGGATGGCCGACTTCTGGAAGTCGTGCGCCACCACCACCAGAGGCAGCTTCTGCTTCTCCCGCGCCTCCAGGATGTTGTACGGATAGTCCACCCCCAGGACGATTCTGCCCTTGCGCGCCTCGGCCATCACCCGGTCGATAGGAGAAAGCCCGGGTCCTCCCCCGACGACCGTGACCTGGAGGTCGCCGAAGAACCCCTTCTCCACCGCCACCGGGTCACCCATGGACTCGTTGTGGATGAACCAGGCCTCAATGATAGAGACCTGCGGACCCGCTGCCGCAGTCCCTCCTCCTGCCACCAGCAGCACCAGGGCGGCCAGCAGCCAGGCCCGAGACCGTCTCCCCATTGCTCCTCACCTCCTCTGTTTGTCTTGGGCTTACGTGTGCTCATGTCTTGGGTCAGGTGTGCTCACGGACCATACTCACATGCCAGGGCACCAACAGCCGCTCGGCCAGGGTCACCACACCCAGCAGCACCCACCCGATCAGCGTGCAGAACACCGCCGCCAGGAAGACGCGAACCGTGTTGCCCACATAGCGCGAGTCCAGGATCATGTAGCCCAGGCCTTCGAAGGCTCCGAAGAGTTCGCCCACGATGGCGCCGTTGACTGCGGCCATGACCCCGCCCTTCAGGCTGACGAAGATGATGGGCAGCGCCGAGGGCAGCTTGAGCAGGAGCATGCGCTGCAGCCAGGAGGCGGCGTAGATGTCCATCAGGTGCTCGCGCATGGGATCGATGGAAACGAATTCTTTGTGGGTATGGTAGAGGACGGCGAAGAAGGTGTACATGCCGGCGATGACGATCTTGCTGGTGATGCCCAATCCGAACCACACCACCGCCAGGGAGGCCAGGGCCACGAAGGGGGTGCTGTTCAACGTCACCACCACCCGGTAGAGGAACTCCTCCAGCCAGTGCGGTAGCCAGATGAATAGCATGGCGGCCAGCAGCGCCGCCACCGCCCCCAGGAGGAACCCCAGCACGGTCTCCCCGGTGGTGACCCAGGCGTACTCCAGGACCAGCCGCCGGTCATCCAGCAGGGCGCGGAGGATCTGCGAGGGGGCCGGCAGCAGGTAGGGCTGTCCGTACAGCCGGGAGGCCACCTCCCAGACCGCCCCCGCGGACAGGGCGAAGGCGGCCCAGGATCCCAGGCCGGCGAAGGGAAGCCTGCCCCGCGGGGCGCCGCGCGGCCGGGAGTGGGATCGGGTGCCGCTGTCCAGGAGCATTCACGCGGGGGCGGCCGGAGCCGTGTCGGGGCCCAAGGCGAAGCGGATTTCCTCTTCTTGGCCGTTCCAGCGCACGGTGGCCCGGGCTGGCTGGGTCCTGGCCACGATGCGGCCGCGGGAGATGACCACGCGGCGGGCGGCCAGCGTGCGGATGGCCTCGGGGCCGGTGGGCGCGTCGAACAGGACCAGGTCGGCGCGGCAGCCGACCTCCAGGCCGTAGTCCTGCACCCCGCAGCACCTGGCGGCGCGGGTGGTCACCAGGTCCAGCAGCATCTCCAGCTCCTCGCGGCCCGACATGTGGCCGTAGTGCACCATGACGAAACAGGCCTGCAGCGGGTCGCCCACGCCCAGGGGGTACCAGGGATCCATGATGGAGTCGTGGCCGATGGCCACGTTGATCCCGTTGGCCAGCAGCTCCTTCACCCGGGTGTAGCCACGGCGGATGGGGTAGCTGTCGAAGCGGCCCTGCAGCACGGCGTTGTCCAGCGGGTTGGTGACGAAGTGCACGCCGGCGTGACGGATCCAGCGGATCAGGCGGTGGGCGTAGGCGTTGTTGTAGGAGTGCATGGCCGTGGTGTGGCTGGCGGTGACGCGGCCCTGCAGCCCCAGGCGGATGGTCTCGGCGCAGAGGACCTCGAGGAAACGGCTTTGCTCGTCGTCGGTCTCGTCGCAGTGCAGGTCGGCCTGCCGCTGGTAGTCCGCAGCCAGGCGCAGGGCGGTCTTCACGTCCCGCTCCCCGTACTCCCGCGTCCACTCGTAGTGGGGGATACCCCCCACCACGTCCGCGCCCAGCTCCAGCGCCCGCACCAGCAGCCGCTCGCCGTGGGGAAAGGAGTAGATCCCCTGCTGGGGGAAGGCCACGATCTGCAGGTCGATGGTGCCGGCGACCTCCTGCCGCACCTGCAGCAGCGCCTGCAGCGCGGTGAGCGCGGGGTCGCAGATGTCCACGTGGGTACGCACCACGGTCACGCCGTGGGCCAGCATCCACTTAAGGGCCGTGCTGGCCCGCTCCCTGACGTCTTCATGGGTAAGCGACCTGACCCGCTCTCCCCAGATTTCTATGCCCTCGAACAGCGACCCGCTGCGGTTGTGACGCGGCTGCCCTGCGGTGAGGACGGCGTCCAGGTGGATGTGAGGCTCCACCAGTGCCGGCGTGACCAGGTCCCCGCCGGCGTCGATCTCCTGCGCCGCCTGCCCGGCGATCTGCGGGGCGATGGCGGCGATGCGCTCCCCGGCGATGCCCAGGTCATAAAGGCCGTCGCGCCCCAGCAGGCGCGCGCGCCTCAGGATGAGGTCCATGGCGTTCCCAGGACGGTGCCGCAGCAGATTTGCCGGGGGCCCGGGTGGCGGGCCGCCGCAGGGCGGGCGGCATCGTCGTTAGTCCGGGGGATTCGCGGCCGGAGGGATGGCGCCCTGCTGTGGCCAACTTCCCTTGCGTGCCCAATTTCGCTCCCCTGCAGGAGCTGCTGGTGGTGGACCTGACCCGGGCCCTGGCCGGCCCCTACTGCACCCTCATGCTGGCGGACCTGGGCGCGCGCGTGATCAAGGTGGAGGCCCCCGGCGGCGGCGACGACACGAGGGGATGGGGCCCGCCCTTCCTCGGCGGAGAGTCCGCCTACTTCCTCAGCGTCAACCGCAACAAGGAGAGCCTTACCCTCAACCTGAAGGACTCCCGGGGGAAGGAGGTGCTGCACCGGCTGCTGGCCCGCGCCGACGTGCTGGTGGAGAACTTCCGCCCCGGGATCATGGACCGGTTCGGCCTTGGCTACCCAGTGGTGCACCAGCGGTATCCTCGCCTGGTCTATTGCTCCATCTCCGGGTTCGGGCAGGACGGGCCCTACCGGGAGCGCACCGCCTACGACCTGATCCTGCAGGGCATGGGCGGGCTGATGGGCATGACCGGGGAGGAAGGCGGGCCACCGGTGAAGGTGGGGGTGGCCATCGCCGACATCTGCGCCGGCATGTTCGCCGCCTTCGCCATCCTGGTCGCCCTGCGGGTGCGCGACCGCACCGGGCGGGGGCAGTGGATCGATGCGGCCATGCTGGACGGCCAGATCGCCTGGTTGACCTACCAGGCGGGGAACTACTTCGCCACGGGGGAGAACCCGCGGCGGTTGGGCAGCGCGCATCCCTCCATCGTCCCCTACCAGGCGTTTCGCACCGCGGACGGGCACATCAATGTGGCTGTGGGCAGCGAAGCCATCTGGGAGCGCTTCTGCGCGGCGCTGGGGCGGGAGGACCTGGCCGTAGATCCCCGATTCCGCACCAACCCCGACCGCGTGGCGCACCGGGATGTGCTGCTGCCCCTGCTGGAGGCCACCTTCGCCGCTCAGCCCACAGCCTACTGGCGCAGCGTCCTGGACGCCGCGGGGGTGCCCAACGGGCCCATTTATTTACTGAGCGAGCTCTTCGCCGACCCGCAGGTGCTCCACCGGGGGCTGGTGGTGGAGATGGACCACCCCACGGCCGGCCGCATCCGCCAGACGGGCCTGCCTGTGCGGCTCTCGGAGACGCCCGGGGCCATCCGCACCCCGCCCCCGCGGCTGGGAGAGCACACCGAGGCCATCCTGCAGGAACTGGGGTATGATTCGCGGGCGATCGAGACACTCAAGGGTGCCGGCGTTGTCTGAGGGCCCGGGGATCCCTCCCACCTGCTTCCACTGCCACGCCGTCGTCCCCGAGGCTGAGCTGCGCGCGCGCCTGTTCGTCTGCCCCCGCTGCGGAACGCACCTGACCGTTCCGGCGCGGGAACGGATCGACCTGCTGGCCGATCCGGGGTCGTTCCGCGAGCTGGCCCGGGGGCTGGTCTCAGTCGACCCCCTTTCCTTCACCGACCAGCGGGCCTACCGGGACCGGCTGCTGGAGGCGCGCCAGCGCACCGGGCTGCGTGAGGCGGTGGTGATCGGGGAGGCGCGCCTGGACGGGCAACCGGTTATGCTGGTGGTCTTCGACTTCGACTTCATGGGCGGCACCATGGGCTCGGTGGTGGGTGAGAAAGTGGCGGACGCCTTCGACCTGGCCGTGAGGCGGCGCCTGCCGGTGGTCAGCGTCACCGCCAGCGGCGGGGCGCGGATGCAGGAAGGGATGCTCTCCTTGATGCAGATGGCCAAGACGGCTGCGGCCCGGGCGCGGCACGACCGGGCCGGGCTCCCCTACATCTCGGTCCTGGGGCACCCCACCTTCGGAGGAGTGGCCGCGTCCTTCGCGGCGCTGGGCGACATCCTGATCGCTGAACCGGGCGCGCTGGTTGGCTTCGTCGGCCCGCGCGTGATCGAGCAGACCCTCGGGGAGCGCCTCCCCGAGGACTCCCACCGCGCCGAGACCCTGCTGGCCGCCGGCCTGGTGGACCTCCTGGTGGAGCGGCCGCAGCTACGCGAGACTCTGGCCTACCTCCTGGCCCATCTGGGCCGAGCACCGGGGCGGTTGGCCCCTGTGCCGCGGCCGCCGCGGCTGGGGCGGCGGCCATCCCGGCGGGTGACCACAGCCTGGGAGCAGGTGCAGCTGGCGCGCCACCCGCAGCGGCCAACGGCCCTGGACTACATCGAGCGGCTCTTCACCCACTTCGTGGAGCTGCATGGAGACCGCGAGGCCGGCGACGACCCGGCCATCGTGGGCGGCCTGGGAGAGCTGGCCGGGCAGGCGGTGGTCGTTGTCGGGCAGGAGCGGGGGCGAACGCCTGAGGAGCGCGCCCGCCGCCGGGGCGGGATGGCTTACCCGCAGGGCTACCGCAAGGCGCTGCGCCTGATGCACCTGGCAGCGAAGTTCGCACTGCCGCTGGTCACCTTCGTGGACACGCCCGGGGCCTATCCCGGGTACGAGGCGGAGCGTCAGGGCATCTGGCAGGCGCTGGCGCGCAACCTGCAGGCCCTGGCGATCCTGCCCACACCGCTCGTCGCCGTGGTGATCGGCGAGGGAGGCAGCGGTGGGGCGCTGGCGCTGGGGGTGGCCGACCGGGTGCTCATGCTGGAGAACGCCATCTACTCCGTGATTGCGCCCGAGGGCGCCGCCGCCATCCTCTACCGTGATGCGGCGCGCGCGCCAGAGGTGGCCGCGGCCCTCAAGCTCACCGCCGCGGACATGCGGCGCCTGGGCGTGATCGACCAGGTGATCCCCGAGCCACCGGGCGGTGCGCACACCGACCCGCAGGCCGCCGCGGCCACCGTCCGCTTCTACCTGGTGGGCGCACTGGCGTCCCTGCGCAAGGTGCCGCCGCGCCGCCTGGTGCGGCTGCGGCAGCGCCGCTACCGGCACATCGGCCGTGTGGGCGCCTACTGGCGGGAGGTGGTGCGTACGGAGATGCAGGAGTTGCTGGGCGCTCTGGAGGCCCGGCTGCTGCGCCGGGGCGAGGAGCCTTCCGCACCGCCGGGGGAGGAAGCGGTGCGCGCGCAGAGAGGTCCCTCCCCCACGCCCGGCAAGACGGAGCGGTAGGGAAGGAGAGGCGCGGGGGGCAAGAGCCGGGGAGCGGAGACGATGCTCGCCCGGGCCGGAGCACCGTGGCGCACTACCACCTCCACGCCAGGAGGAAGCCGGCGAGCATATCGGCACCCGACGTCTCCCCCGTCTGCCGGATGCGCGCCGCCGCAGCGGCTGCCGCCGCGGGGTCGACGGGAAGCGCCCGGACCAGGTCGTGCCACGCTCCTGCGGCGTGTCCCTGCCGCGCCGCCCCGAGGTACGCTCGACTGATCCGTCCCGTCCGCGGTGCTGCCGCGCCCACGATCAATGCGGCAACGGCCTCCAGGCCCAGCGGCCCGGCCGCTGCCGGCCATAGGCGCATCCCCAGCAGAAGGCCCGCCAGGACGTCGTCGCCCGAAGGCGTCAGGCCTGGGCCCAGCCCGGCCAGGCTGGCGGCGGCTGCGGTCACCGCGGCGGCGTCGCCGGCGGCGAGCCCCCTCCGCAGATGGGCCAGGGCCCGGCGGCCGTGTTGCAGCAGCGGGGAGTCCGGCACTGCGGCAGGATCGTCGAGCAGGCGCGCCAGCCCCTCCGCCGGCGCCTCCCTCCGTAGCTGCGTCTCCACCACGCGCATCCCTGCATCGGCGGAGCCCTGCAGCGGGGGGAGGACAGGATTCCAGGGGATGGCACTGTGCAGGTCCACCCGCAGCGGCCCCAGGCGGAGCTCCCGCTTCAGCACCGTGACCGGAACGCCCGGGTGGAGGGAAGCGAAGGGCGGGGTTCCCGCCACGGTGAGGGCGAAGGGGCCGCGGCCCAGCGGCTCGGCGAGCACGACGATGAGCCGCCCCTGCGCGCTCTCGATGTAGCAGCTGCGGGTGTAGGCCGCGAGGACGCGACCGGTCTTGCCCGGCGCCTCGCAGAACGGCCATACCGGGAGGGCGACGGCAAGGGCAGGGGTGGAAGACGTTACCGCTGCCAGCTTCGGGCCACCGCGCGCACGGCGTCGATGATTCCCTGGTAGCCCGTGCAGCGGCAGAGGTGTCCCCCCAGCATCTCCAGGATCTGCTGGTCGCTGGGCAGCGGCTGCGCGCGCAGCAGGGCCAGGGTGCTCATCAGAATTCCCGGCGTGCAGAAGCCGCACTGCAAGCCGTGGTGCTCCCGGAAGGCTGTCTGCAGGGGGTGCAGCGCCTCTCCCGGTGCCAGCCCCTCTACGGTCTCCACCGCGGCGCCGGAGGCCTGCACGGCGAAGAGCAGGCAGGAGCGCACGGGCTCGCCGTCCAGCAGCACAGTACAGGCCCCGCACACTCCGTGCTCGCAGCCCAGGTGCGTGCCCGTCAGGCCCAGGTCCTCCCGCAGGAAGTCGGCGAGAGTCCTGCGTACCTCCACTTCCTGCTCCACGGCCTGTCCGTTCACAGTGAGCCGCAGGGTCATGGTGCCCTGCGGGGCGCGCGGCCTCCGCTGCCGGCGGAGGGGGGCGCGGGACGGGGTGGCGGGTGCAACCTCGCCGCTCATCGCCTCCGCCCTCGGCTGCGCTGCCAGGCCGCCTCCAGCGCGCGATGCGCCAGCACAGCGGCCAGGTCGCGCCGGTACTGCGCCGTGGCGTGGATGTCATCGGGGGGTTCGAGCCGGGTGCTGGCCTCTCGGGCCGCCTGGGCGAAGAGCCGGGGCGTGGCCGTTTCGCCCTGCAGCAGGCGCTCGGCCTCCCGCGCCCGCACCGGCCCGGGGCCCACACCGGTGAAGGCCAGACGCGCCTGGCCGATGGCGCCGTCCCGGCGCTGCAGGACCGCCGCGACGCCCACCAGGGCGAAGTCACCCTGCCGCCGCGCCACCTCCACGAAGGCGCTGCCGGTGCCCTCGCCGGGCGGGGGGAAGCGGATCTCCACCAGCAGTTCGGTGGGCTGCAGCGCCGTGGTCAGGTACCCGGTGAAGAACTCCTCCGGCGAGAGCACCCGCTCGCCCTCCGGCCCCGCCACCACCAGCTCGGCGTCCAGCGCTGCGACCACCGCGGGAAGCTCGGCGGCCGGATCGGCGTGGGCCAGGCTGCCGCCCACCGTCCCGCGGTTTCTGATCTGCGGGTGGCCGACGGAGCGGATGGCCTCCCACAGCAGCGGCACATGACGGCGCACGGTTGCCGAAGCCTCCACGGCGCGCTGCCGCGTCAGCGCGCCTATGTGCAGTCGGTCGTCGCGGCGGCGGATGTAGGCCAGCGCCCTGATGCGGTTGATGTCCACGAGGACCTCCGGACGGGCCAGCCGCATGTGCAGCAGGGGGACCAGGCTCTGCCCGCCGGCCAGGACCTTGGCCTTGGGCCCGTACTCCTGCAGCAAGGCCAGGGCTTCCCCCACAGACCGGGGAGCGGCGTAGCGGAAGGGGGCCGGCTTCATGCCGGCTCCGGCGCGGCCTGAGCCGCCCTGATGATCTCCCGCAGACGCGACGGCGACAGCGGCATCTCCGTAATCCGCACCCCCTCTTCGCTCAGCGCGTCGTCGATGGCGCTGGCCACCAGGGCCGGGACCGGGATGGTTCCCGCCTCCCCCGCGCCCTTGACGCCCAGCGGGTTGAGAGGCGAGGGAGTCTCCACATGATCGATCTGGACTTCCGGCACCTCCGCCGCAGTGGGCAGGAGGTAGTCCATAAACGTCTGGGTGAGCAGTTGCCCCTGCTCGTCGTACACCAGCTTCTCGTAGAAGGCGTTGCCGATACCCTGGGCGACGCCACCCCGGATCTGCCCTTCCAGAATCAGCGGATTGATGATGGGGCCGCAGTCGTGGACCACCACGTAGCGGAGGAAGCGGATGAATCCGGTGGCCACGTCTACCTCCACTACGGCGGCGTGGCACCCGGCGGAAAACGCGCCACTTGGCGGAGCGAAGAAACGGGTAGCCTCCAGGCCCGGACCCTCCCACTCCGGGGGGATCACCCCACGCAGGGGGTTAGCCGCTGCGGCCACCTGCCCCAGCGTCACCGCGCGATCTGGCACGCCGCGGACGAAGAGCTTCCCCTCTGCCAGCTCCAGGTCCTCCGGGTTCGCCTCCAGCAGGGCGGATGCGACCTGCAATGCCTTTTCCCGCACTGCCCGCGCGGCCAGGGCCACGGCACTGCCCGCTACCACGGCCGCGCGGCTGGCAAAGGTCCCCGTCCCCCAGCCGAAGGCGCCGCTGTCCCCTGTGGTGACCAGCACATCTGCCACGTCTGTCCCCAGAGCATCGGCCACGATCTGGGCCAGGACGGTGTAGTGACCCTGCCCCTGGGTGCCGACGCTGGTGGCGACGTAGACCTTTCCGGAGGGCTCCACGGTGATACGGCAGCCCTCGTAGGGACCGATGCCGCTTCCCTCCACGTATAAGGCCAGCCCCAGACCGACGTGCCGTCCCTGGCGGTGGAGGCGCGCCTTCTCGGCCGGCCAGTCGGCGTAGCCGATGTGCTGCAGCGCTTTGCGCAGCACCTCGGGGTAGTTGCCGCTGTCGTAGACCAGCCGCACGCCGTCCTGGTAGATCAGCCCGCCCAGGTCGTAGGGGAACTCATGGGGCTGGATGAGGTTGCGCCGGCGTACCTCCGCCCGGTCGATCCCCAGCTCCCGCGCCACCCGGTCCATCAGCCGCTCCATGACGAATACCCCGTGGGGCCGCCCCGCGCCGCGGTAGGGGCTGGTCTGGGTCTTGTTGGTGAAGACGGCGCGGTACTCCGCGTGGTAGTTAGGGATCTTGTAGGGTCCCGGTAGAGTGGTGCTGGTGATGATGGGCAGCTGCAGCCCGTAGGCGCAGTACGCCCCGCAGTCGTGCAGGAAGACGGTGCGCACACCCAGGATGCGTCCCTGGTCGTCGACGGCAATCTCCGCGTCGTGAATCTGCTGGCGTTCCTGGTTGGTGGCGACGAAGTGCTCCCGCCGGTCCTCGATCCACTTCACCGGTCGGCCCAGGTGCATGGCCGCCCAGGGGACGCACACCTCCTCCGGGTAGCACATCATAATCTTCGGGCCAAACCCGCCCCCGATGTCCGGAGCGATGACGCGCACGCTGGCCTGGGGCAGCTCCAGCAGTTCACTCAGGTAGTTGCGGATACGGATGGGCGCCTGCGTGGAGTCCCACACGATGAGCTGGCGGGCCCTGGGGTCCCATTCAGCGACCACGCCGCGGGTCTCCAGGGGGCAGGAGCAGCCGCGGTCTATGACCAGGCGCTCGCGGAAGACGTGAGCCGCTCGGGCGAAGGCTGCCTCCACGTCGCCTACGCGCTGGATGTGATGCGCGGCGATGTTGTCCGGCATGTCCTCGTGCACCCGCGGGGCGTCGGGCTGCGCTGCCTTCTCCAGGTCCACCGCCGCGGGCAGTACCTCGAAGTCCACCACCACCAGGTCCAGGGCGTCCTCGGCGATGTAGCGGCTCTCTGCCACCACCAGGACGATGGGTTCGCCCACGTGGCGGACCACGCTGCCGGCCAGGGCCACCTGCGTCTTGTGATACCGGAGCGCCGGGTGGGGGATGAGCTTGGGCAGCGGGCCGCGGAGGCGCGCGGGTAGGTCCTGGGCGGTGCAGACGGCCACCACCCCCTGGAGCGCCCTGGCCGCGGCGGTGTCGATGTGCAGGATGCGGGCGTGGGCGTGGGGGCTGCGGTAGAAGGCGGCGTGCAGCATCCCCGGACGCCGGACATCGTCCACGTACATGCCGCGCCCCCGCAGCAGCCGAGGGTCTTCGTTCCGGGGGATGCGCTCGCCGAACCAGCGCGTGGGCATACCTGTATCTTGTTTCGCTTCCTCCTCACGCGCTCCTGCCCGTGCTGCGGGCCTTCTCGCCCCGCGGGCTGCGGATGCCGTCAGATGCCCCACCTGGCTTGTTGCACGGCTGCAGCCTCAGGGGGAGGGGACGCCTGGCCGTCAGCACGAATATTCTTGCGTTGTGAGAACAGCCATCGTGCTCGTTGTCATCCTCCTGGTGGCTGCAGGGTGCCGCGGGGAGCAGGCGGTCGGGATGGACCGGGTGCGCCTGCAGCTCAGAGGTGCCCCGCAGGCGCAGTTCGCCGGCTACTACGCGGCCAAGGAGAAGGGTTTCTACCGCGAGGAGCAGCTTGACGTCGTCCTGATGGCCGGCGGGCCGGATGCCGCGCCCGAGGGGGTGGTGGCGGCGGCGGGAGCGGAGTTTGGGCTGGGCTGGCTGCCCGACCTGCTCGTCGCCCGCGAGCGGGGGGCGCCGCTGGCGAACATCGCCCAGATCTTCCAGTACAGCGGGATGCGGGAGCTCGCCCGCAGGGACTCCGGCATTGCCACGGCTGCGGACCTGCGCGGCCGGCGCGTGGCCGTTTGGGTGGACGGCAGCGAGTACCCGCTGCTGGCGACGCTGGCCAAGCACGGCATCGACCCGCGCCGCGACCTCACCCTGGTACCGCAGCCCGCGGACATGCGCCTGTTCATCGAGCGGCGCGTGGACGCCGCCGCGGCCATGACCTACAGGGGGTACAAGGAGGTGCTGGATGCCGGCATCCGCCCCGAGGGCCTGCTGGTCATCGACTTTAACCGGGAGGGGACGGCGCTGCTGGAGGACGGGCTGTTCGTCCTCGAGCCCTGGCTGCGCCAGGGGGCCAACCGGGAGATCGCCGTACGCTTCCTGCGTGCCTCCCTGCGCGGCTGGCAGTACTGCCGCGACAACGCCCCCGAATGCGTAGACATCATCCTGCGGCATAGCCCCGCCCTGAACCGGGAGGAGCAGATCTGGATGATGGCCGAGGTGAACAAGCTGATCTGGGGGCCGCCTGCGCCCTCTGTGCCTCTGGGGCGGATGCAGCCTGAGGCGTTCCAGCGCACAGCCCGGATCCTGCAGAGGTTCGGCGCCCTGCAAAAGCCTGCCGACCTGGCCGCCTACACCTCGGCCATCTGGGAGAAGGCCACCAGCAGGTAGCCGACCGCAGCTCAGGGCTGGCGGGCCGGCGGCAGATCCCCCGGTGGGAAGACTCCGATCTGGAAGATTCGGCCGTGGATCAGGCGCTGCCCCGGATCGTTGACCACGCCAAACTGCAGGCCCGCCGGGTAGCGGATGAGGACGGTCTTCTCCTCCCGAAATTCCCAGCGGCGGTAGCTCTTGCCGTGCGCGGCCTCAGCTTTGTCCCAGGGGTCCAGCAGGGTGATTCCCCTGTCGGTGCGGAAGGCGAAGTTGGGGCCAAAGACGCTGATCACCCGGATGGCCCTGGTGCCAGCATCCAGGGAGACCCAGAAGCCCTGCGAGCGCCACTCGTAGAGGACGATCTTCTCGGCGGCGAACTCCTCGACCTTGTAGTTCCCCCCGAGGAGGGCGGTGATCTGGTTCAGGGGCATGGCCAGGCGTACGCCGCCCACACGTTCCCCGGCTACAATCCGTCCGTCGGCCACCACCGGGTTGGGCGTGGGCGCAGCCCCCGGCTCTTCCGGTGCGGCCAGGGTAGGCAGGGTGGTGATGGCCAGCAGGATCAGGGTCCCGGCGAGTCGGCGGCACGTGGCTTCACGGAGCATGAGCCTCACCTCAAGGAGAAGTATTCCTGCTCCGCAGAACCTTTTCCCCGGTCCGCCGCCGGGTGGAGACCGGCAGGCTCTGCAGCGACATGTGCAAACAGCCTCGGTCCGTCGTTGCGTACACATGTCGAGTCCGCAGGCAAGAGGGCGGGCCAGGGAGGGGTGGGTGGTGAAGCGCATCGTGCTGCTGGCCACGGGAGGGACGATCGCCACGCGGGACGTGGACGGAAGCGGGGCGCGGCCCTTCCTGCGGGCCGCGGACCTGCTGCGGGAGGTCCCCGGTCTCGAGGGGATGGCCCAGGTGGAGCCGCAGGAGTTCGACTTCATCCCCGGGGCCTTCATGACGGTGCCCAGGATGGTGGAGCTGAGCCGCCGCGTGGCGGAGGTGCTGGCCCGAGCCGACGTGGACGGGGTCGTGGTCACCCACGGGACGGACACGCTGGAGGAGACGGCGTACCTCCTGCACCTGACGGTGCCCTCGGAGAAACCTATAGTCTTCACCGGGGCCATGCGCAACACCTCGCAGGTGGGATTCGACGGCTACCGCAATCTCTTCGACGCCGTGCGCACAGCCGCCGCGCCGGCCGCGCGAGGGCTGGGCGTGCTGGTGGTGCTCAATGAAGAGGTGCACTCCGCCCGGTGGGTAACCAAGACCAACGGCCAGAAGGAAGATACCTTTCGCTCCCCGGCTGCGGGGCCGGTGGGCGTGGCCTACGGGGACCGGATTGCCTTCTTCATGCGCCCCGGGCCCCGCCGCGTCCTGGAGCCGCGGGTC
This sequence comes from Armatimonadota bacterium, assembly GCA_031459715.1. NCBI lineage: Bacteria > Bacillati > Candidatus Sysuimicrobiota > Candidatus Sysuimicrobiia > Candidatus Sysuimicrobiales > Candidatus Humicultoraceae > Candidatus Humicultor > Candidatus Humicultor tengchongensis. The sequence continues at coordinate 69,059 of JAVKIA010000001.1, forward strand.
GAGCCGGAGGTGGACCTCATCCGGCTGTGGGCAGGGTGCGACGACCGCTTCATCCGCTGCAGCCTGGAGCGTGGGGCACGGGGCATGGTGCTGGAGGCCTTCGGCGGGGGCCGCGTCCCTCCGCCTCTGCTCCCGGCCATCGATGCTGCCGTGGGCGCTGGCATCGCGGTGGCGGTGACTACGCGCTGCCTGAGCGGGAGCATGTGGGACATGTATGGCTACCCCGGGGCCTTCCGCGACCTGGAGCGACGGGGTGTGCTCTTTGCGCAGGATCTGCCCGGGCACAAGGCCCGCCTGGCGCTGGCGCTGGCCCTGGGGAACGCCCTCCCCAGGGAAGAGGTGAGAACGTTCCTGGCAGCGGAAGCTTAGCCCACCTCGGTAATTTCCTGACGCGAATTTCCAGGGCCAGGGGCGGTGCCGCGCAGGAGTGCCGGAAGATGAGCCTAGCGACCGGGGTTGTCGGCGGCGGACCGGCCGGCGTTCCGCTCGAGTCGCCGCATGACGCGTGGCGCCAGGAGGTCGACTACCTGAGGGAACCAGCGAGCCACCCAGATGGGGAAGCGGTACCAGCCCGGGATGACCAGCTCCCTGCGCGGGCGGCGCAGCAACCGTACGGCGGCGTCGGCCACGACACTGGCCGAGAGCATCACCGGGGGGCGGAAGGACTGCAGCAACTCTGTCTCCACCCATCCGGGAAGGAGGGCGCTGACGGTCACCCCCGACCCGCTGTAGGCCCGCCGCAGGGCGTCGCTGAAGGCCAGGACGCCCGCCTTGGTCGCCCCGTAGACGCTTCCCGGCGCGATGACCCTGCCGGCCACCGAGGCGGTGGTGATGATGTGGCCTTCACCCTGGCGCAGCATGACCGGCAGCACGGCGCGGGCGCAGCGGATCACTCCCAGGAGGTTGACCTCGACCAGCTCCCTCAGGACCGCATCGGGCATCTTCAGCAGCGGTCCGCCGCCGACGCCGGCGTTGGCCACCAGGACGTCGATCCGGCCCCAGGTGTCCTGCGTCACCGCTACCAGGTGCTCGACGGCGGCAGGATCGCGCACGTCCGTGGGGACGACCAGAGCCATCCCGCCCGCTTCAGTCACTCGCTTCGCCACGTCCTGGAGCCGCTCCAGCCGGCGGGCGGCCAGGCTGACCCGCATCCGTTCCCGGCCGAAGCGCACGGCCACCGCCGCGCCGATACCGCTGCTGGCCCCGGTCACGATGGCGACGCGGCCTGCAAGGTCCTTCCACCCGCCCATCGTTCCCAGCATCGGCCAGGCGGGCGCAGGGCGCAAGAGTGTCAGCGCCACCGGCCGGCGCAAGGGTGTCGCTTGCGCCGCGACGGGCACGCAGGGATTTGCGCGTCCGCCGGCCAACGTGTTGGACCGTGAACTCGCCCGCCGCCCCCAGCTCCCACTGATGCCGGCGGTAGACGACGTCGGTGCCCTGGGCGAGGACACCGTTGCCGTCCGTCCCCGCCTGCTCTGGCTCCCGTGGGCGGCGTGCGCCGGCTTTTTTGCGGCGGCAGCTGCGGTGCCGCTACCCACCGGACTCTCCCGCGCGGGGGCCTACACCCTGGCTGCACTGGGTGCTGCCCTGCTGTTCTGGGCCAGCGGCGTGCAGGACCCTGATCTTGCCGGTGGTGCTGGGCATCATCCAGGCCGCCCGGCTCACCCCGCCGTCCCCCTTCGCCAGGGCCATGCTGGTCGGCACCTCCCAGGCGGCGATCATGGCAGGGATCGGGTTGGTGACTGCGGCCGGCGGCGCCGCCTACGTGGAGGAGGAGCTGCGCCGCCTGGGGCCGCTCTCTTCCAGCGAGCGGAAGATGCTCGCGGTCTACGGGCTGATCTTCACCCTGTGGATCTTTGGACCGCGCTGGGGCATCACCACCTCCCAGGCCGGGACGCTGGGGATGCTGCTGCTCCTCCTGCCGGGCCCGCGCGTGCTGACCTGGGAACGGGCCCTGGCAGCCATCCGCTGGAACGTGATCATCCTCTTCGCAGTCTCCCTGGCGCTGGCTAACGCCCTGGATCGCTCCGGTGCAGGGCGGTGGCTGACGGACGCCACCCTGGGTCTGCTGCACCGCCCCTCGCCGATACTCCTGGTGCTGGTCCTGGCGCCGCTGGTCATCCTCATCCGCGTCGGCTTCGTGAACAACCTGGGGATGATCGCCGCCGCCCTCCCGCTGGCCTTCATGCTGGCCCGTGGTTGGGGCCTGAATCCGGTGTGGGTGGGGATGGTGATAGTGCTCACCGCAGGGCCCGGGTTCCTGCTGCCCACGCAGACACCTACGGGGATGATCACCCTGGGCACCGAGTACTACGCTATCGGCGATTACCTGCGCTCGGGCGTGCTGGCGTCCCTGGTCCTGCTGCTTCTCACCTGGCTGGCGGCGCTGCTGTACTGGCCGCTGCTGGGCTATCGCCCGTAGTGGGCTATCGCCCGTAGCTGGAGGGGCGGTCTGGAGCGCGTCTGTTATAATGGGCGCGCGAGAGTAGGCGCGGGCAGGGGACCGGCCAGGTGTGCGGCGAGCATGACCGCCAGCAGGTTATAATGGGCGCGCGAGAGTAGGCGCGGGCAGGGGCGCAGCGGACGAAAGACACCGGGAGGCGAGCCATGAAGGTCGAAGGGGAGTACAGCGTGGCCGCCCCGCGGGAGCGGGTGTGGGCACTGCTTAACGATCCCGGGGTGCTGCGGCGGGCCACTCCGGGGGCCAAGGAGCTGGCACCGATCGGCCAGGATACCTACCGCGCTGTGCTGGAGCTGGTTGTGGGCCCGGTGCGTGGTACCTTCGAGGGCACCATCACCATTACCGATAAGGTCCCCCCCGAACGGGTGACCATGCTGGTGGAGGGGAGCGGTCGCGCGGGGACGGTCAAAGCCCGTGGTGACGTGGAGCTGGTGGCCCGGGATGGCGGCACGCTGGTCCGCTACACCGGAGACGCTCAGGTGACCGGTGTGCTGATGAGCGTGGGACACCGCCTCTTTGGCGGCGTGGCCCGGGAGATGGCCGGGAAGTTCTTCGGTGCCCTGGCCCGCGAGATCGAGCGGACCGCCGCGGGCTGACCCCGGCATGGCCCAGGTTATGCACTCTGCGCTCTCCCCTGTGCCCATCACGGTGACGGTCAACGGCACCACCTACCATCACGCGGTGGAGCCGCGGATGCTGCTGGTCTACTACCTGCGGGAGGGCCTGGGGCTTGTGGGCACCCACATCGGCTGTGACACCACTTCCTGCGGCGCCTGTACCGTGCTCCTGAACGGCCTGGCCGTGAAGTCCTGTACGGTGCTGGCGGCGCAGGCCGACGGCGCAGAGATTCTCACCGTGGAGGGACTGGCGCGCAACGGCCAGCTCCACCCCATCCAGGAGGCCTTCTGGCTGGAGCACGGGTTGCAGTGCGGGTTCTGCACTCCGGGGATGATGCTGACGGCCCTGCAGGTCCTGCAGCGGAACCCCGACCCGAGCGACCCGGAGATCCGCCGCGGCCTGGAGGGCAACCTCTGCCGCTGCACCGGCTACCAGCACATCGTCAAGGCCGTGCGCCGCGCCGCCCGGGAGATGCGGTTTCCTTCCTCGCCCGCCAGGGCGGACTGACTCGCCAGCCGGACTGGCCGTTCCCAGGAAACGGATACGCCCTGGCCGCCCCCGCCTGCGCTGCGCCCCCTTTGCTACAATAGGCTTGCGGGATGGACAGCCCATCCCTCGCGCTTTTTCTGCCGAAAGGAGCGCCGAGGCGGTGCACCCGGAGATCGCACGCATCCAAAGCATGCTTGGCGGCGAGAGGTACGTCGCCGACCGGGAGATCGCCACCGCTATCTACCTCTCCATGTCCCTGCGCAAGCCGCTGCTCATCGAGGGGGCGGCGGGGGTGGGCAAGACCGAGGTGGCCAAGGTAATGGCCCGGGCGCTGGGCACCGACCTGATCCGGCTGCAGTGCTACGAGGGGCTGGACGCCACCACGGCGCTGTACGAGTGGAACTACCAGAAACAGCTGCTGCACATCCGCCTGACCGAGGCCAGCGACCGCTCCGTGGAGCAGCGGGAGCAGGAGATCTTCAGCGAAGCCTTCCTCCTGCGGCGGCCCCTGCTGGAGGCGATCACCCGGGAGAGCCCGCCCGTGCTTCTGGTGGACGAGGTGGACCGGGCGGACAGCGAGTTTGAGGCGTTCCTGCTGGAGGTCCTGTCGGACTTCCAGGTGACCATCCCGGAGATCGGCACCATCCGAGCTCGGACCACGCCCTACGTGGTGCTCACCAGCAACCGTACCCGGGAGCTGGGAGACGCGTTGCGGCGGCGCTGCCTCTACCTGTGGATCGACTACCCCTCCTTCGAGAAGGAGCTGCAGATCGTTCTGAACAAGGTGCCGGGGATCAACGCCGACCTGGCCGCGCAGGTGGCTGCCTTCCTGCAGCTGGTGCGGCAGGCGAAGCTGGATAAGACCCCCGGGATCGCCGAGACCATCGACTGGGGAGCGGCGCTGATGGCCCTGCACCGCGACCACCTGGACCGCGAGACCATTGAGGAGACGCTGGGGGTGCTGTTCAAGAGCCAGGAGGACGCGCGCCTGGTGCGCACGCAGTGGCTCGACCTGTGGGTGCGCGGGCTGGAGCGCCTGCGAGCGGAGGGGCGGCCATGGAGCCAGGCGCTGGTGGAGCGTGTGGCCGCCGAGGGGGCCCTGCGGCGGTGATGGTGACACGCTCGGGCAGCCTGGCCGCCAACGTGGTGGCGTTCACTCGCCTGTTGCGCCAGCGCGGGCTGCCCGCAGGCCCACGGGAGGCCAGCGACGCCCTGCGGGCGCTGGCAGCGGTGGACCTGCTGGACCGTCGCGAGGTCTACCTCACCCTGCGCTCGGTGCTGGTAGAGCGGCGGGAGCACTTCCAGGAGTTCGACCAAGCGTTTCGCGCCTTCTGGTGTGCCCCGGAGGAGGAACGCCCGGAGGTGGTGCCGCCGCCCGACGGCACCGTCCCCGAGGGCCCCGCCGAGGCGGAGCGGGTCCTGCGGGAGTGGCTGCAGGCGGAGGACGAGGAGCAGGCGGAAGGGGAGGAGACCCGGGAGACGCCCGGATACAGCCCCGCGGAGGTGCTGACGCGAAAGGACTTTTCCGCCCTCTCCAGCGACGAGCTGGAAGAGATGACCGCCCTGGTGGTCCACCTGGCGCGGCGGGTGGCCACGCGGATGAGCCGGCGCATGCGGGCGATGCGTCGCGGCCACCTGCTGGACGTGCGGCGCACGGTGCGCCGCAGCCTGCGTCGCGGAGGGGAGATCATGGAGCTGTTGCGGCGGCGGCGGCGCATCCAGAAGACCCAGGTGGTGTTGCTCTGTGACGTCAGCGGCTCCATGGATCTTTACAGCCGCTTTCTGGTCCAGTTCATCTACGCCCTGCAGCACGCCGTCAGCAGGGTGGAGACCTTCGTCTTCAGTACCTCCCTGACCCGGGTCACCCCCGCCCTCTCTGATGCGGAGCTTAGCCGCGCCCTGGACCGGGTGGCCCGCACGGTGCCCAACTGGTCGGGCGGGACCAAGATCGGGTACTCCCTGCGCCAGTTCCTGGACCAGTACGGGCCGCGTCTGCTGGGGGAGCGCACGGTGGTCGTCATCATCAGCGACGGCTGGGATACTGGTGAGGTAGAGGTCCTGGAAGCGGCCATGCGCCAGCTCAATCGTCAGAGCGCCCGGGTGATCTGGCTGAACCCGCTGCTGGGGGGAGCGGGCTACGAGCCGCTGTGCCAGGGCATGCGCGCCGCGCTACCGCATGTGGACGTCTTCGCGCCGGCGCACAACCTGGAGAGCCTGCGCCGCCTGGAGCGGCACCTGGCCCTGCCACGGTGAGGCCATGACCCGGGAGCTACAGGACATCCTGCAGGCGGTGGAGGCGGGGCAGGCCCGGGGCGAGCCTATGGCCCTGGCCACCGTGGTGGCAGTCTCCGGCTCCACCTACCGCCGCGAAGGGGCGAGACTGTTGATCTACGCCGGCGGGCGGACGGTGGGCAACATCAGCGGGGGGTGTCTGGAAGGCGACATCGCGGTGGTGGCTGAGGAGGTGCTGCGCGACGGCCGGCCGCGGCTGGCCACCTACGACCTGACGGCGGACGACGACCTGGTCTGGGGGCTGGGGCTGGGGTGCAATGGTAAGTTGGAGGTCTTCGTGGAGCCCGTGAACCCCGAGCAGGCGGAGCCGCTGCTGGCCCCGCTGCAGGCGGTTCTGAACGAGGAGCGCCCCGTGGTCCTGGCCGTCGTTCTGCGAGGGACGGAGGAGCTCCCCGCGGGCACGCGGCGCGTCTTGGATCCGCGGACCGCCGGCGCAGGACCCCCTGCGGCCCTGGAGGGTGAGGGCGCGCCGCCGACGGATGCAGAAGGCCGGCTGGCTCGGGTCATGGAGGCTGCCCTGCATGAAGGCCGCAGCCGGCGGGTGAGCCTGGCCACCGCGTCGGGAGAGCTGGACGTCTTCCTGGAGGTGCTGCGGCCACCGGTCCGCCTGGTGGTGGTCGGCGCGGGGCACGATGCCATCCCCCTAGTGGCCCAGGGAGTGGCCCTGGGGTGGCGCGTGCTGGTGGTGGACAGGCGGGAGGCCTACCTGACCTCGCAGCGGTTCCCCGGCGCCACCTTCCTGCACGCGCCGTTTGCGCAGGCGGGAGCGGAGGTGCCCCTGGACGAGCGCACCGCGGTGGTGGTCATGACCCACAATTACCTGCACGACCGGGACTTCCTGCGCACGCTGCTCGCCCGGCCGGGACCGTTCCCCTTCTACCTGGGCGTGCTCGGTCCGCGGGCACGCACGGAGCGGATGTTGCGCGAACTGGCCGCGGAGGGCATCGTCCCTTCCCCGGAGCTTGCGGCGCGGCTCTACGCGCCCATCGGCCTGGACGTGGGCAGCGAAAGTCCGGAAGAGATCGCCCTGGCTGTCGTCGCCGAGATCATGGCTGTGGAGCGCGCGCGGCGCGCGGGATTCCTCCGTGACCGCCCGGGGCCGATCCACGCACCCCTGGGAGCCGACCTGCCGCATGCGGCCAGGTAGGGACGCGGGGTGAGTCCCTCTGGGGACGAGGGTCCCTTCGTCTCTGCCCTGGTTCTGGCGGCCGGGCCGAGCAGCCGCATGGGGCGTCCCAAGCTCGTCCTGCCGGTGGATGGCGTGCCCATGCTGCGCCGGGTCGTGGACGCGGCGCTGCACTCGCGGTGCCGGGAGACGGTGGTGGTGCTGGGGGCGCACCAGGAGGTCTACCGCCCGCTGCTGGCGGGGGCGGCGGTGCGTCTGGTGGAGAACCCGGAGTTCGCCCACGGCCTGGCCACCTCCATCCGCGCCGGCGTCGCGGCACTTGCGCCGGAGAGCCGGGCGGTGGTCATTCTGCTGGCCGACCAGCCGCGTATCACCAGCGCCGTCATCGACCGCCTGATCGACGCGTATGTCACTGAGGGGAAGCGCATCGTGGCCTCCGCCTACGGTGGCGTGGTCGGCGTGCCGGTGTTGTTCGATAGCGCCCTCTACCTGGAATTGCTCATCCTGGAAGGGGACGCCGGCGCGCGCTCCGTGATCGAGAGGTACCCGCAGCACGGCGTGGCCATCACGCTGGAGGATGGCTGGCAGGACGTGGATACCCCGGAGGACCTGGCCAGGCTGGCCGGCGGGAAGTGAGGACGCCGCCGCTCAGGGTGCGGCGGAGCGGAGGACCAGCAGCGCGTCGCTCACCGGGCGCTCTCCCGCTTCGTCGGAGGGGAGGTTGACCACCGTCCCACGCACCACCAGCGTGGTTGACCCGCCGCCGTCGAGGTTTAGGGCGTCGGTGGCCCCCAGGGCTCGCAGGAAGGCGGCCAGCTCGGGCAGGGTCACCCCCAGGCTGTGGTAGGGCTGCCGTCCATCGATGACGGCCAGGATCAGGCGGCCGTCGGCCAGACGGGCGACGGCGGTGCGGGGGTGGCGTCGCTGCACGAACGCGGTGGGGAAGCCCTCGCCGCCCACATAGCGACCGCCGGCCAGCAGCCGAGGCCCGCCGCCAACCACGTGCACCACCTCCTGCCAGCGTGGGTCCCCGGAGGAGGGCACCAGGCGCAGGCGCAGCGCGATGCGCTGGCCGGGCTGCAGCTGCTCGCGGATCCAGGCCGCGGCCCGCCCGTGACCGGAGAGCACGTAGCCGTCGGGTGGGATGGGGGCGTTGCCCTGACCGGCGGCGACGCGCTGCACCACGTCGCCCACCACCACGGCCTCCGCGCCCAGGCCGTTGGTGCGGGTGGAGGAGCCGTAGGTGCGGCGGTAGACGATCAGCTCGTCCCGCCCGCGCTCCCTGTTCACCCCGTGTACCGTCGCTGACGCGGTGGAGGTGGAGACGGTGGCATCGAAGTCGAGCACATCCAGAAGGATCTGTCCATCACGTAGGATACCCAGGCAGGTCCGCCCGCGCACCGGCTCGCTGATCAGCTCCCCGTCGATCATCAGGCAGCCCAGCGGATCGCCGCCCGGGGCGAAGAAGCCGCCGTTGACCGCCGCCAGCGCTCCTTCGCGGCGAGCGATCTCCGAGGTGCGCTCCCGCCCCGGCACCTGGCCTGCGGCCAGGGCGGGGCGCAGGCGCAGGGATCCACCGCGTTGGCCCTCCAGCACCAGCACGGCGCTCCACACCGGCCCGAGCAGCGCCTCGGGGTCACGCACCGCCTGCACCAGGAAAGTGGGGAGCCCTTCCGCCGCCAGCCGCTCCGCCAGCGCCTCCGCCTCGGGGCGGGTGGCGAAGTTGCCCACGCGCACCTTAAAGAACGCGTCCTGGCTCTCCACTACCGCCGGCAGGTTGCGCCGCCGCATCTCCTCGGCCAGACGCGCCGCTCGCTCCGGGTCCAGGAAGGCGCCCACCTGCACTCGCCACAGCGGCAGGGCCCGCAGCGCCCCGCGTTTCTCCATGACCAGGGTGACGCCCTCGCCCAGCGGGAAAGTGGCGCGCAGCGCTGCGGGCTGCTCCAGTGCCTGCAGGTAGGCCCAGGCCAGGCTCGCCGCCTCCCCCCGGGTGATCGGGTCGTGCGGACGCAGGTGCGAGGAGGGCGGCTCGCGCAACAATGGTGGTGAGCCCAGTACGGCGACTGCCACCATGCCCCGCGCCAGCGGCGGCAGCCCCTGCACGTCCTCGAAGGGCAGCGCCGCGCTGGCCAGGTAGGCACTCTCGAAGGTGTGCCCCAGCGCCCGTACCGTCCACTCCACGGCCTCCAGCCGCGCCAGCGGATCCGCCGGGCGGAACTGCGCCATCGTCGGCAGGATGCCGTAGGCGTCGGCGGTGCGGATGTGCGCGGCCAGCGGCGAGGTGGGATGGACGTCGGAGAAGGTCATTGGCTCCGCGGGCAGCAGGGGCAGGCCTTTTGCCGCCACCAGCCAGGCGGCGAAGCGCGCCCGGGACACCGGCTGCTGCGGGCGGAAGGTCCCGTCGGGATAGAGTTCGACGATCCCCCGGGCCAACAGGTCCCGGACGCGCCCTTCCGCCCAGTGTCCCGCCACGTCGGGTGGCCCGGCCCGGGCGAACACCAGTCCGGGGAACAGCAGGAGGAGCAGGATGACAACGTGCCGCCACATGCCCCTCATGCTAACGCCGCGCCCCTTCTTTCCCTGCTCATTCGTCCTCCAAAGAATTCTACGTCTGGTGGCGAACAGGAAGGAGGATTTTTACATCTGGTAGCGAACCCTTGTACGACGGCAGCAGTCCGTCGATCATCCCAGCAAAGGAGGGTGGGGCGGTGGCCAAGAAGAAGGCAGCTAAGAAGAAGAAGGGAAAGTAACCCCCTTCTTCGCCAAGAGGAGAAGGCGACCGTCCGGTCGCCTTTTCTGCTTTCGCCCTTCGGGCGGGCGCACCGGGCCGGCGCGTTGTCCCAAACGGCTCCGTCGCCACCAACGCCGCTAGAAGGCGTCCAGGCCGGTGATGTCCCGCCCCACGATCAGGGTGTGGATGTCGTAGGTTCCCTCGTAGGTGTCCACCGACTCCAGATTGCTGGCGTGCCGCATGGCGTGGTACTCGAGGGTGATCCCATACGCACCTAGGATGGAACGCGCCTCCCGGGCCACGCGCAGCGCAGCGCGCACATTGTTGCGCTTGGCCAGGGAGACGTGCACATAGCTGGCCTTCCCCGCGTCCTTCAACTGTCCCAGCCGGTAGGCCAGGAGCTGGGCCTTCACCACTTCCTGGAGCATATCCACCAGCCGCTCCTGGATGAGCTGGGTCTGGGCGATGGGCCGGCCGAAGGCGACGCGTGCCCGGGCGTAAGTCAGTGCTTCCTCCAGACAGGCCCTGGCCGCGCCTACCGCGCCCCAGGCGATGCCGTAACGCGCCTGGGTCAGACACTGCAGCGCCGCCCGCAGGCCCACCGCCCCAGGCAGGGCGGCCTCCTCCGGCAGGCGCACCTCCTGCAGCACCAGCTCCGCGGTATCGGAGGCGCGCATGGAGGCCTTGGTGGTGATCTCTCGCGCGGAGAAGCCTGGTCGGTTGGTCTCCACGATGAAGCCGCGCACCACGCCTTCCTCGTCCTTGGCCCAGATAATGGCCAGGTGCGCCAGCGAGCCGTTGGTAATCCACATCTTGGTCCCCTGCAGCTCCCAGCCGTCGGAGACGCGGCGAGCCCGGGTCTGCATGGCTGCCGGATCGGACCCGGCGGTGGGCTCGGTGAGGCCGAAGCAGCCGACGACCTCGCCACGGGCCAGGGCCGGCAGCCAGCGGCGCCGCTGCTCCTCTGAGCCGAAGGCGTAGATGGGGTACATGACCAGCGATCCCTGCACTGAGGCGAAGGAGCGCAGGCCGGAATCCCCCCGCTCCAGCTCCTGGAGGATCAGGCCGTAGGCGATGTTGCTCACGCCGGCGGCCCCGTACTCCGCAGGCAGGTTGGCGCCCAGCAGCCCCAGCCCGGCCAGCTGGGGGATGAGGTGCGCAGGGAACTCCCCACGCAGCCACCACCCGCCGATGTGCGGCAGCACCTCCCGGTCGACGAAGCGGCGCACCGTATCCCGGATGAGGCGCTCGTCCTCGGATAGCAGCTCGTCCAGCAGGAAGTAGTCGTCGATGCGGCTGGTCAGGGTGCGGGTGGCCACGACTCTGTATTCTAGCACCGGCACCGCCCCTTGTAGCACCGGCACCGTCTGCCGCCAACCGGGCGACAGGGTCTGCGGGCGGCAGGGAATCGCCCCGGAGGGTGCGAAGCTGGTAATCGTTTCCCATGCATGGGTCTAACGGGCGGGTGCAGACGGGTCCCACCATCCGGGATGTGGCCCTGCACGCCGGAGTGTCTGTGGCCACCGTTTCCCGGGTGATCAACGACAGCCCGCACAAGGTGCACCCGGTGACCCGGCGGCGGGTGTTGCGGGCGGTGGCCCATCTGGGGTACTACCCCAATGCCGTGGCCCAGGGACTGCGCCGCGGGACCACGCGCACCATCGCCCTCATCGTCCCCGACATCAGCAACCCCTTCTTCCCCGCGGTTGCCCGGGGGGTGGAAGATGTGGCGCGACGGCACGGGTACGCCCTGGTCCTGGGCAACACCGATGGAGATGCGGCGCGGGAGCGTGCCTACCTGGAGATCCTGCGCAAGCGCTGGGTGGACGGCGTCCTCTTCGCCAGCGCCAGCGGAGACGCCCGGCCCCTGCGGATGCTTCGGGCCGGAGGGGTGCCCGCGGTGCTCATCGCCCGTGAGGCCACCGACGGCGAGATCGACACAGTGCTGGTGGACAGTTTCGCCGGGATGCGCCTGGCCACGGCCCACCTGCTGCGCCTGGGCCACCGGCGCATCGCCTACATCGGGGGACCGCGCGGCCTTCCGGTGGCCCGGGAGCGCCTCCGCGGCTACCGGCAGGCCCTGCGTGACCAAGGCATCTGCCCCGACCCGCGTCTGGTGGTCGCCGGCGATTTCCGGGTGGAGGGAGGCCGCACCGCCGTGCGCCGGCTGCTGGCCCGACGAAGCACCTTCACCGCGCTGGCGGCGGCCAACGACCTGATGGCCATCGGGGCCATGGAGGCGCTGCGCGCTGCCGGCCGGCGCATTCCCGACGATGTGGCCGTGGTCGGCTTCGACGACATCCCCTTCGCCGCGTTCGTCGACCCCCCGCTGACCACGGTGGCCCAGCCCACCTACCGGCTGGGGGCGCTGGCCATGGAGCGGCTCCTGGCGCTGATGCGCGGAGAGGCCGGGGCCCCCCGGCGCATGGTCTTGAAGCCGCAGCTGGTGGTGCGCCGCTCCTGCGGCGGCCCACCGTCGCCACGACGGGTGGGCGGCACCGCGGCGCGTCTGCGCCCCGTGCCCATGCGACCTGCAAAGCACTCTGTGCCAAGGGAGGAGATGGGATGAAGGCGCTGGTCCTGGAAGCGGAGTGGCGGCCGCGGGATGGCTACGTCCCCACGGCCTGGGAGGTGGAGACTCGAAAGGCGATCACCGGCAGCAGCGTCTGGCACCGCCCGCGTCTGGCGCTGGCGGATCTGCCCCAGCCCGCGCCCGGTCCCCGCGAGGTGCTCATCCGGCCGCGGGCCTGCGGCGTCTGCGGGTCGGACGTGCACTTCGTCGAGACCGACGAGCAGGGCTACATGCTCTACCCCGGCCTGACCCGGTTCCCCGTGGTCATCGGTCACGAGTTCTCCGGGGAGGTGGTGGAGGTCGGCCGTGAGGTGCGCGACCTGGCCCCTGGTGACATGGTGACCTGTGAGGAGATGATCTGGTGCGGCGAGTGCATCCCCTGCCGCAACGGCTACCCCAACCAGTGCCTGCGGCTGGAGGAGATCGGCTTCACCATCCACGGAGCGCAGGCGGAATACATCGCCGTGGGGGCCAAGTACTGCTGGAAGATCAACGCCCTGGCCGAGGCCTACGGGGACGTGGAACGGGCCTACGAGGCCGGGGCCCTCACCGAGCCCACCGCGGTGGCCTACAACGGGATGTTCACCCGGGCCGGGGGCTTCAGGCCCGGCGGCTACGTGGTAGTCTTCGGCACCGGGCCCATCGGCTTCGCCGCCATCGCCCTGGCGCGGGCCGCCGGCGCCGGCCGGATCATCGCCTTCGAGGTCTCCCCCTTACGCCGGGAACTGGCGCAGCGTGTGGGGGCGGATGCGGTCTTCGACCCTGCAGCCCTGCGGCAGCAGGACACCCGGCCGCGCGAGGTGATCCGCGAGCTCACCCAGGGGGAGGGAGCGGACATGCAGGTGGAGGCCGCCGGAGCCATGAGCCAGACCGTCCCGGAGATGGAAGAGTCTCTGGCCGTGGGCGGGAAGATCGTCATCATCGGCCGGGCCGCCGAGCGCGCCCCCCTCTACCTGGAGCACTTCCAGACCCACGCAGCACAGATCTTCGGCGCGCAGGGGCACTCCGGGTACGGCAACTTCCCCAACGTCATCCGCCTGGTGGCGGCGCGACGCGTGGACCTGACGCCCATCATCACCAGCCGCTTCACCCTGGGGCAGGGGGTGGAGGCCCTGCAGAAGGCCACGCGGCGTGAGGACGGAAAGATCATGATCCGCGCCGCATCCTGATCCGCCGCCCGTCTGCAGGAGGGGCCGGCCGCGGGAGAGGAGGTGAGCAGAGACAGACCGTGCAGGTGGCAGGATCAAAGACTGGGTGATTGGGGGGAGAGACGTATGCGCAAAGCAGTGCTGGCAGCAGTCCTGACGGTCGTGCTGGTCGCCGCCCTCACCTACACCGTGCGGCTGCCGGCAGCGACCCCGCAGCTGTCCTTTTTCGTCATCGCCCACACCGGTCCGGGCGATCCCTTCTGGGCGGTGGTTAACAAGGGCGTGACCGACGCGGGGAAGGTGCTGGGGGTGCGTGCCGTCTTCCAAGGACCGCCACAGCGGGACATTCCCGCACAGGTGAACATGGCCCGGGCGGCCATCAATGCCCGGGCGGCCGGCATCGCCATCTCGGTGAGCGACCCGCCGGCCATCGGTCAGGTCATCCGGGAGGCCCGGGGGAAGGGCATCCCCGTGGTGGCCATCAACGTCAAGGAGCCGGCCGACTACAAGGGCGAGCCTATCCCCTACATGGCCTATATCGGCATGGATGAGTACGAGGCGGGCAAGAACGTGGCCCGCTACCTCCTGCCCAAGATCCCCCAGGGGGCCAAGGTGCTGATCGCCATGCACGAGCCCGGCCACGTGGGCCTGGAGGCCCGCGCCCGCGGGATTCGCGAGGTGCTGACGGCGGAGCGGGGCGCCAAGGTGGAAACCCTGGACACCACCCAGGACCCCACGAAGTCGCTGGCCACCATGCGCGCCTTCCTCAAGGCCAACCCCGACACCAAGGCCCTCTTCACCCTGGGACCGCTGGGGGCCATCCCCGCCATCAAGATGATCCGGGAGGACAAGCTGGCGGGGAAGATCGCCATGGCCTCCTTCGACCTCGACGCCACCACCATCCAGGCCATCAAGGAAGGGCTGGTGGAGGCCACGGTGGACCAGCAGCAGTACCTGCAGGGGTTCATCTCCGTGATCCAGCTCTTCCTGTACGCCAAGTACAAGCTGGAGCCCACCGACTACAACACCGGCCGGGGCCTGGTCACCAAGGCCACCGCGGCCGCTGTCGAGTCGCTGGTCAAACAGGGGTATCGCTGATCGTCCCCGGGGGCGGGGACGGTCTGCGTCCCCGCCCCGATGGTGAGACGGTGGGGGGCGTGAGCGGAAAGGCGATCTCCGGCGGAGCCGAGGCCAGAGCAGCGGAGGCGCGGCCGCCCCGGGCGGCCAGGGGATGGCGCCAGCTCCTGGCTGTGCGGGAGCTGGGGGTGCTGATCGCCCTGGGTGTCCTGGTGGCGCTGTTCACCTTCCTCCAGCCTGCCTTCCTCACCCTGGACACCTTCGGGGACATCCTGACCCAGGCCGCCGAGCTGGGAGTGGCCGCCGTGGGGGTCACCTTCCTCATGATCGCCGGCGAGTTCGACCTCTCGGTGGGTTCCAACTTCGCCTTCGCCGGAGTCCTCCTCGCTCTGCTGGTCGCGGAGCTTGCCGTCTCCCCACTGCTGGCCGTGCCCGCCGCCCTGGCCGTTGCCGCCTGCATCGGGCTGCTCAATGGGGTCATCACGCTGGCCACGCGCATCCCCTCCTTCATCACCACGCTGGGGACCATGATGATGTGGCGCGGGCTGGCCCTGGCCATCACCGGCGGCTGGCCCATCAGCATCCTCACCGCTTCCACCCTCCTGGACGTGCTGGGGGGCAGAGCGGTCTACGGCACCCTGCGGGTCTCGGCCATCTGGCTGCTGCTGGTTACAGGGATCTTCTGGATACTGCTGGGCAAGACGCCCTACGGGAACTGGGTCTTCGCCACCGGCGGAAAGCGTGAGGCGGCCCGGGCCCTGGGCGTGCCGGTGGCCCGGGTCAAGCTCGTCAACTTTACCCTGGCCGGGGTCCTGGCCGGCGCGGCGGGCTTCATGCAATTCGGGCGGATGAGCTCCATGTCTCCCGTTTGGGGGGACGCTCTGGCCCTGGAGGCCATCGCCGCCGCGGTGATCGGCGGGACCTCCCTGATGGGGGGGTCGGGGACGATCCTGGGGACGATCCTGGGGGCCATCACCATGGCGGCCATCCGCGTGGGGCTGGTCATGGTGGGCGCGCCCGCCTACTGGTACACCGCCTTCCTCGGCGTGGTCATCGTGCTGGCCGTGATCCTCAACGTGAAGCTGGAGGCCACCTTCGCATGGCGGCGGTAGCCCGGCCGGTGCAGGCGGTGGCGCGGCCTGCATGGCTGCTGGAAGCGCGCGGCATCAGCAAAGCCTTCGGCAAGGTGCAGGCGCTGCTGGGCGTTGACTTCGCTGTGGGCTACCAGGAGGTGGTGGGCCTAGTGGGCGACAACGGTGCGGGCAAGTCCACGCTGATCAAGATCATCACCGGGGTCTACCCGCCCGACGCCGGGGAGCTGTTCTTCGAGGGGCGGCCGGTGCGACTGCACTCGCCCAAGGAGGCGCGGGGCCTGGGCATCGAGACCGTCTACCAGGACCTGGC
The DNA here is from genome assembly GCA_031459715.1 of Armatimonadota bacterium. Lineage (NCBI taxonomy): Bacteria > Bacillati > Candidatus Sysuimicrobiota > Candidatus Sysuimicrobiia > Candidatus Sysuimicrobiales > Candidatus Humicultoraceae > Candidatus Humicultor > Candidatus Humicultor tengchongensis. Next base: position 84,977 of record JAVKIA010000001.1, read on the forward strand.
GCTGGTGGAGCAGATGAGCATCGCCCGCAACTTCTTCCTGGGCAACGAGCCCGCTCGCCGCCTCGGTCCCCTCCGTCTGCTGGACAGCCGGGCGATGCACGAGGTCACCGAGCAGGTCTTGCGGGAGATCGGGATCACCACACTGCGCTCGGCGTCCCAGGACGTGGGCGTCCTCTCCGGTGGCGAGCGCCAGGCCATCGCCATCGGCAGGACCATGCACTTCGGGGCGAAGCTGATCATCCTGGACGAGCCCACCTCGGCGCTTTCCATCAAGGAGACGCGCAAGGTCCTGGATTACATCCAGGAGGCCAAGCGGCGCGGCCTCTCGGTAATCTTCATCACTCACAACCTCTACCACGTCTACCCCGTCTCTGACCGCATCGTGGTCCTGGACCACGGGCGCAAGGTGGGGGACTTCGCCCGGGAGGCGGTCTCCATCGACGACCTGGTGGAGCTGATCACGCTGCAGCGGGAGGCGGCCCGTGGCCGCCCCTGAGCTCTGCCCCTGCCTGGATGCCCTCTTTCCCGGGGAGTCACTGGAGGGGGCCCTGCAGCGGCTGGCTGCGCTGGGCTTCCGCCAGTTCGAGTTCTGGGACTGGCGTGCCCGCGACCTGGACGCTCTGGCGGCCGCGGCCGCCCGCAGCGGGGTCTCACCTGCCGCCTTCAGCGGCAACACCTTCGAGGAGCCGCTGCTGGACCGAGAGGCCCACGGACGGGCCCTGGCTCACCTGCGGCAGTCGCTGCAGGCGGCGCAGCGACTGGGCGTGCGTCTGCTGGTGGTGCACGTGGGCTACACCCTTCCCGCCACCAGCCACCGGGAGCAGTGGGAGGCGGCGGTGCGGGGGCTGCTGGCGGCGGGGGACCTGGCGGCAGCGGCAGGGGTGATGCTGGCGCTGGAGCCGCTCAACTCCCGCATCGACCATCCGGGGTACTTCCTGGACAGCCTGCCCCAGGCACTGCGGATGCTGGCCGAGGTCGACCACCCGGCGGTGCGCCTGCTGCTGGACATCTACCACATGTGGGTGATGCACGGCGACCTGCGGCAACACCTGCCGCAGGCGTTACCGCTCGTGGCGCACGTGCACGTGGCTGACGTCCCGGGACGCGGGGAGCCGGGGAGCGGAACGATCCCCTGGGGGGAGGTGATGGACGCTCTGCGCCGGGGCGGCTACGAGGGCGCCGTCGGTCTGGAATGCTGGCCCACCGGTTCGGTGGAAGCGGCGCTGCGGCGCAGCGTCCAGGCGCTGACGTTTGGCGCAGTACGGGAGAAGTTGTAGGAGGCAAGAGGACCGTGATATCCCCGGAGCGATACGGGCTGAACGGTGCTACCACGGGAAAGGCGGACCTGCTCACCGACCTGCGCGTGGCCCAGGGGGCTGGCTTCGCCACGCTGGAGCTGCGTGACCTCAAGATAGAAGACTACCTGCGGCAGGGAGGGACGCTGCCCCAGCTGCGAGAGGCCTTTGCCCGGGCGGGGGTAGCGCCGCTCAGCCTGAACGCCCTGGAGCGGGCCACGCTGGCATCCGGAGAGGAATGGGCTGAGGTGCAGCAGCGCTGCCGCACCCTCTGCCAGTGGGCGCAGGCGCTGGGCTGTCCCTATGTGGTGGCGGTGCCCAGCCCCTGGACGGATGCTTCCGACGCCCGGCGCATTCGGGAGCAGACGGTGGAGACGCTGGGGGCGCTGGCTGGGATTGCCCGCCCCTTTGGCGTGCGCCTGGGCTTCGAGTTCCTCGGTTTTGGGAGCTGCTCGGTGACCACACTGGAAGCCGCCCGGGAAATCGTGGCGCAAGTCGCCGATCCCACCGTCGGCCTGGTCATCGACGCCTTTCACTTCTACGTCGGGGGCTCCGCCTGGAGCAGCCTGGACGGCCTCGACCCCCGCTCCCTGTTCATCGTCCACCTGGACGACGCGGAAGACCGGCCGCGGGAGACCCTGGAGGACGCACACCGCCTTCTGCCGGGAGAGGGGGTCATCCCCCTGGAGCGGCTGGTGCGCCGGCTGGAGGCACTGGGTTACGAGGGGGTCTACTCGGTGGAGCTGTTCCGTCCGGAGTACTGGGCGTGGGAGCCACTGCGTCTGGCCAGGGAGGCGCGGGCCAGCCTGGAGGCCCTGTTCACCAGGGCGGAGGAGGGTGAGGGATGAGCGTGCGGGTGGGGATCCTGGGGGCGGGGTTCATCGGTCGGGTGCACGCCCTGAACCTGCGCCGCGATCCGCGGGTGGAACTGGTGGGCGTCGCCGACGTGGTGCCTGGGGCGGCGCAGCGGCTGGCCGCCGAAGTGGAGAGCACGCCCATGGGCTCGCTGGCCGAGCTGCTGGACCGCGGCATCGACGCCGTCTACGTCTGCACGCCCAACGTGCAGCACGTGGAGCCGGTGCTGCAGGCGCTGGGCGCCGGGGTACACGTCTTCTCGGAGAAGCCCATGGCCACCTCATTGCGCGGCGCCTGGGAGATCCGCCAGGCCGCCGGAGCGTCCCGCGGCGTCTACCAGCTGGGCTTCAACCGCCGCTTCGCCCGCGTCTACCGCTTCCTCAAAGGGCTGATCGCCCAGGGGCGGCTGGTGCCGCTGCTGGCCCAGATGAAGCACAACCGCGGCGAGCTGCAGCAGCCCCCTTGGACCGGCGATCCCACCGTCACCGGCGGCTACCTCTACGAGACGCCGGTGCACCTGTTCGACATGGGCCGCTTCCTCTTCGGCGAGGTGCTCGAGGTCAGCGGGGTGGCCCGGCAGAGCGTGTACAATGAACTTGATGGGTTCGTGATGCTGTTTCGTTTTGCCTCCGGGGTGGCGGCCAGCGTCACCTCCGTCGCCCACACCTCCTGGTTCTTCCCGTACGAGCGCGTCGAGGTGTATGGGCCGCACCAGACGGCCGTGACGGAGGAGCTGGAGCGCGCCTGGTTCAGCCCGGAGGTACGAGGGCAGGTGGAGGCCATCGACTGCTTCCAGATGCCCTTCGAGGACAAGTGGGGCTACGGGGAGGAGGACCGCCGCTTCATCGACGCGGTGCTGGGCGAGGCGCCGCCGCCGGTGACCGCCGAGGACGGCTACCGGGCCACGGAGCTGGTGGAGGCCGTCTACCAGGCCGCTCGCACGGGAGCAGCAGTGCCTCTGCCGCTGCCGCAGCCTCAGTGAGCAAGCCGTGAGCGCACGTGCCGGACGCTACCGCCTCGTCGTAGCCGACATCGACGGGACCCTGGTGACGTCGCAGCGCACCATCACCGCCCGCGTGCGGCGCGCCGTGCGCCAGGCCCAGCGGCGCGGCGTGCGGGTCTGCCTGGCTACCGGGCGTACCTGGCGTTCCGCCCGCCGCTACTTCCAGACGCTGGGCGCCGACCCACCAGCCATCCTCTATAACGGCGGCCTGATTTACGACTTCGCCCGCGAGCGGGTCATTTACCGCCGCCCCATGTCTCTGCGCCAGGCACAGCGGGTGATCCGCGCCCTGGACGCCTTCCCCGACCTGGCCGCGCACTACTACGTGGACGAAGGGATTTACGTGCGCTGGCACACCCCCCTGGTCCTGGCCACGGCACGGCAGGACCACATCTTGCCGCAGGCGGTAGGGGACTTCCGGCGTCTGCGCGGTCAGCCCATGAAGTTCCGCATCCTCGGGCCGCGGCCCCGCCTGGTGGCGCTGGCGCGGAGGGTGCGCCGCGCGGGGGCTCCGGGAACACTGGTCTTCTCCGGGCCCACCTCCCTGGAGGTCCTCCCCCCGGGGGTCTCCAAGGGCGCCGCTGTGCGCCGCGTGGCCAGCCTGCTGGGCGTACCGCTACGCCAGGTGATTGCGGTGGGGGATGAGCTCAACGACCTGAGCATGCTCCAGGTGGCCGGCTGCGGCGTGGCCATGGGCAGCGCGCCCCGGGAGCTGCGCCGGGTCGCCGACTACGTGGCGCCCAGCAGCGACCAGGACGGGCTGGCGGAGGTGATCCATCGATTTGTGCTCACGGAAGAGACAGACGATCTGCCCGGAGCAGTCCGACCGGGTCATAGACAGAAAAGGAGGGGAGCATGATGCGCAGGATGTGGATCGGCTGGCTGGTGCTGGCGCTCCTGGTGGGAGTGGTCCCCCCGGTGATTGCCCAGCAGCAGAAAATCGTAGTCTACTCGGCGCTGCCGGACCTGGAGACCTCCCTGATCCATCGGGAGTTCACCCGGCGCACGGGCATCCCGGTGGAAGCGCTCAGCGTGGCCGCGGCCGGGACGCTGCAGGCACGCATCCGCGCGGAGAAGGACCGGCCGCGGGCGGACATCTTCGTCGGCGGATCCCGCGACTTCCACATCCCCCTGGCGAAAGAGGGACTGCTGGTGAAGTACCGCTCGCCCGTGGCCGCGGAGGCCAAGATCAGCCCCGCCTACCTGGATCCTGACGGTTACTGGCACGGCTGGTACCTGGGGGCCCTTTCCATCATCATCAACAGCGAGCGGTGGGACCGGGAGCTGGCGCCTCGCGGTGTGCGCAAGCCGGCAACATGGGACGACCTGATCCGGCCGGAGTTCAAAGGGCACTTCGTCATGCCCAGCCCGGTGACCACCGGCGGCGGCTACATCTTCGTGGCCGTCCAGATCTTCCGGTTGGGGGAGGATCGCGCCTGGGCGTACCTAAAGGCTCTGAACGCCAACGCCTCTCAGTACACGCCCACCGCTCCCGGGACCATCACGCTCCTGGAGCGGGGGGAGGCCATCGTGGCCATGATGTGGGCCCATGAGGCCATCGGCGCCCGAATCCTGCGGGCCGCCCCCCTGGAGGTGATCGTCCCGCCGGACACCGGCTTCGAGATCGGCGCGGTGTCCATCATCAAGGGCGGGCCCAACCCGGCGGGTGCCAGAGCTTACGTGGACTTCCTGATGACGCGGACCCCCCAGGACATCAACGCACGCTACGGGTTCCGTTACCCGGTGCGCGCCGACGTGGGCGTCCCGGCCGGAGCTACGCCCTTCGAGCAGTTGAAGTTCGTGAAGTACGACCTGGAATGGGCGATTCAGAACCAGACGCGCATCCGCGAGCGCTGGACCAGGGAGATCGGGCGCTGAACCGTCTGCCTGCGCTTGACATGATGCCCGGGGGCCCGGTCCGCCACCGCTGCGGCCGGGCCCCGGGAAGGTGGTGACTCTGCGGTGGCCGTCCTGCGCTGGGGGGAGGTACGCCGTCAGGCGGCGGATCCCGGTCTGGCCCTGACCTTCTTTGGGGCGGTGGGGATCCTCGTCCTCTTCGTCCTCTACCCGGCCTTCCGCGTGCTCCTCTACCCTTCGCTGCGAGACTACCTGGCCATCCCTCAGAGCCTGCGCTGGATGCAGGCCGCGCGCAACAGCCTGGTGATGATGCTCATCTCCACCTGCTCTGCCACCTTCGTCGGCCTGCTCTTCGCCTTTGCCACCACCCGTCCGGACATCCCCGGGCGGCGCTTCTTCCGCAACATCGCCATGCTGCCGCTGTTCGCCCCCCCATTCATGGTGGCCTTCGCCTACATCCTCATGTTCGGCCGGCTGGGGCTGATCACGCACACCCTGCTGGGCATGACCGCCAACATCTTCGGCTGGCACGGCCTGTGGATGGTGCAGACGGTGGCCTTCTTCCCGCTGGCCATGCTCATCATCAGCGGGGTCCTGGAAGCAGCAAACCCCAGCCTGGAGCACGCCGCGCGCAACCTGGGAGCCGACGAGTGGTCCGTGCTGCGTACCATCACCCTGGCCCTGGCCCGGCCGGGGATCGCCGGAGCCGCCCTGGTGGTGGCCATCTCCGTCCTGGCCGACTTTGGCAATGCCGTGGTCATCGCCGGGGGGTTTCCCCTGCTGGCCACGGAGGCGTGGTTCCGCATGGAGGGCATGGGGGACCTGAAGGGGGCCGCCCTGGTGGTGGCCATGCTGCTAATCCCCACCGTGGCCCTCTTCCTCCTGGAGCGGTACTGGGTGAGCCGGCGGGTCTACACCACGGTCACCGGCCGCGGATCGCGCATCGAGCGGCCACCGACGCCGCCTCTGCTCAAGGGGGCAGTGGTCACCCTCTGCTCCCTGGTCAGCGTGCTCATCCTGCTGGTCTACTTCGGGGTGGTGGCGGGGGCGTTCACCTCGGTCTGGGGACGCGACTGGTCCCTCACCCTGAGTCACTGGCACCTGGCCCGGGACCGCATCTGGTCCCTGTGGTCGAGCGTGAAGATCGGGGCCATCGCCGGGGCGATGACGGGAGTGGTGGGCGTGGTCGTGGCCTTTCTCACCTCGCGCAGCCTCCCCCTGCGCAACTTCCTGGACTTCCTGGCGGTCCTTCCTGGCGCGCTGCCCGGGGTCTTCGTGGGTGTAGGGTTCGTCCTGGCCTTCAACGCCACCCCGCTGGGGGGGACCCTGTGGATCCTGGCCACCGCCCTGGCCTTCTGGCATCTCCCCATGGGGTACCAGGCCGCGGCGGCACGGCTCAAGCAGATCGAGCGGTCCATCGAGGAGGCCGCAGTGAACCTGGGAGCCAGCGGGTTGCGCGTGCTGTGGGATGTCTACCTCCCTCTGCTCTTCCGCGCCCTGGTGGAGGCCTTCGCCGTCTCCTTCATCCGCGCCGTCACCAACGTCAGCATCGTGGTCTTCCTCATCTCCCCGGGGCAGGTGGTGGCCACCTTCGTCATCCTGAACATGATCCAGAACAACATCTGGGGTGCAGCCGGCGCTCTGACCACCATGCTGCTGCTGCTGACCTTCGCCTCCATCGGTCTGACCTGGCTGGTGCTGGGACGGGTGGTGCGCACCTCGGCGGTGGCGGGATGAGTGCGGGAAGCGGGGCAGCCGTGGCCGAGAGGCTGGCGCACATCAGGCTGCGCCACGTGAGCAAGCGGTTTGGCGAGACCCTGGCGGTGGATGACGTCTCCCTGGACGTGGCCGAGGGGAGCTTCACCACCTTGCTCGGTCCGTCCGGTTGCGGCAAGACCACCACGCTGCGCATGGTGGCGGGGTTCCACCGCCCTGATGCCGGCGACATCTTCCTGCGGGACGTGCGGGTGACCGACATCCCGCCGCACCGGCGCAACACGGCCATGGTCTTCCAGGAGTACGCCCTCTTCCCGCACATGACCGTGGCGGAGAACGTGGCCTACGGGCTGCGCATGCGGCGCGTGCCCGGCCCCGAGGCGCGGCGGCGGGTGGCCCAGGTGCTGGAGCTGGTGGGCCTTGGCGGACAGGAGCGAAAATTCCCGCACCAGCTCTCCGGAGGGCAGCAGCAGCGGGTGGCGCTGGCCCGGGCGCTGATCGTGGAGCCGGAGGTGCTGCTGCTGGACGAGCCCCTCTCCAACCTGGACGCCAAGCTGCGCGTCCGCGTGCGCACCGAGATCCGCCAGCTGCAGCAGCGGCTGGGGAAGACCACCCTTTACGTGACCCATGACCAGGAGGAGGCGCTGGCCATCTCCGACCAGATCGCGGTGATGCACAACGGGCGCATCCTCCAGGTGGGCAGCCCCACCGAGATCTACTTCCACCCGGCCAACCGCTTCGTGGCCGACTTTGTGGGCCTGGCCAACTTCGTCGAGGGGGAGGTGGTGGACGCGCACCACGTCCGCGTGGACAGCCTGGTGGTCACCGTGGCCCGGCCCATCTCCCGGGAGGGAAGGGTGACGCTGGTAGTAAGGCCGGAGATGGTCCGCCTGCTTCCTGTGGCGGCGGTGCAGCAGCCGGCGCTGCGCGGCCGCATTGCCGCCACCGCCTTCCTGGGCAGCCTCACCCGCTACTGGGTGAGCTCCGATGGGAACGAGTGGGTGGTGGACGTGCCGGCACCGGGGCACGAGACGCTGCGCGGGGAGGTGGCGCTGCTGCTGCCCAGCGAGCGCATTCACGTCCTGACGGAATGAGGGGAGGAGATATGGGCAAATGGGAGCTCCCGCCGAAAGGCGGCCACATGGACAAGCGCACGGGCGTCTACCTGCAGACCATGACCATGCGCGACGTGGAGGAGCGGCTGAAGCACAACGATGTGCTCATTGTCCCCCTGGGGTCTACCGAGGCCCACGGGCCCAACGCCCCTCTGGGCGAGGACATCTTCCTGGTGACGCGCATGGCTGAGATGGTGGCGGAGCGGACGGGCTGCACGGTTTCCGAGCCGCTGTGGTTCGGCTCGCACCCTTACCACCATATGGGTATGCCGGGCACGGTGATCATCCCCGAAGATGTCTTCACCGCCTTCGTCCGCGCCATGATCGCCGGCTTCTGGAACATGGGGTTCCGCAAGCAGATCCTGCTCAACGGCCACGGGCACGAGTACGTGATCCCCACGGCCATCCACCAGTTCGCCAAGCGCTACCGCGTGCCGGCGTTGATCATCAACCTGAACTGGTACCATGCGGTGCCGGACCAGTTCAAGCTGAAGGCAGACGGCGGGCCCTATGAAACCCCCTTCATCCACGCCGACGAGGTGGAGACCTCCTGGTGCCTGTCGCTGTTCCCGGAGCTGATGAAGCAGGAGTGGGCGGTGGACAACACCCCCTTCGGCTTCCTCCCCGAGGGGCACGTGGACAAGGCGGGAAACCTGCTGCGCCGTCCGATCCACTGGTACGGGCACGCCGGGGCCGGGCCCATCGAGGTGAAGGCCTACCCGGAGGGGGTGGTGGGCCGGCCCTCCCTGGCGGCGGCGGAGAAGGCGCTCCCCGGCGTGGAGGCTTTGCTGGACTACCTGGAGAAGCTGGTCACCGACATTCTGCAGGCGTTCCCTCCAGGGCAGCTGCCACCGGTGGACCTGGTCACGGAGCGGGATCGGGAGGAGCTGGAGGCCGTGCTCAAGGGGCCGGCGAAGGGCGGGAAGAGCATCTACACCCTGGCCTACCCGCCGTGATGCCCCTGGCCCTGGTGGTCTCCCTGGAGGCCACCGCCTTCGACGCCGTGGCCATGCAGGACGGCTGGGCGGCGCTCGAACGCGTGGCCGCTCTGGGCTACGATGGAGTTGAGCTGGCCGTCCGCGACCCGGAGGAGGTGGAGGGGGCGCGACTGGCGGAACGGTGCGCGCACCTGGGGTTGCCGGTGGTGGCGCTGGGCACAGGGCAGGCCTACCTGCATGAGGGGCTGGCCCTGGCCGCGGCGGACGGGGCTGTGCGCCGTATGGCCCGGGAGCGGCTGCTGCAGCACGTGCGCCTGGCGTCTGTGCTCAACGCCGTCCCGGGTGCACCGTCTGCGGGCGTACAGGTGATCGTCGGGCTGATCCGGGGGCGGGCCGGGGAGGCCAGGGGGCAGGCGGAGCGGTGGCTGCGGGAGGGACTGCGCCCGGTGCTGGAGGCGGCGGGCGAGGCGGGAACAGGGGTGGTGCTGGAGCCGGTGAACCGCTACGAGAGTGACTGGCTGAACACGCTGGAGGAGACGGCGGCATTCATCGAGCAGATCGGACACCCCCGCCTGGGGCTGCTGGCGGACACCTTCCACATGAACATCGAGGAGAGATCCATTGAGGAGAGCCTGCGCAGCGTTGCCGGTTACCTGCGCCACGTGCACGTGGCCGACAGCAACCGCCGCCCCCCGGGGCTGGGCCATCTGGACTTCCGGCGGATTCTGCAGGTGTTGCGGGAGGCGGGCTACCATGGCTACCTCTCGGCAGAGACTCTCCCGTATCCCGATACTCTGGGGGCGGCGAGGCAGACGATAACCTACCTGCGATCGCTGCAGGCAGACATGCAGGAGAGGAGGGGGATCTCATGAGGAAAGTCTTTGGGCTGGCGCTGGCGCTGATGCTGGCCTCTCTGGGCGGGGCCAGCGCTGCACCGGCGGGCAAGGTCACAGTGCTGTGCAGCCCAAACCCGGCGTGGTGCGATGCGGTTCGGGTGGAGTTCGCCAAGGCTACCGGCATCAGCGTGGACTTCGTCCGGCTGAGCTCGGGGGAGGCTCTGGCCCGGCTGCGCGCCGAAGGACAGAACCCGTCCTTTGATGTGTGGTTCGGCGGCACCGGCGACCCGCACATCGTGGCCAACGAGACGGGTCTCACCGAGTTCTACAAGCCCAAGGCCTGGGACGACCTGCGCCCCGAGTTCCGCGAGGCGGTGGCCGGGAAGTACATCCCGCTGTACGCCGGCATCCTGGGGTGGGCGCTCAATGAGCGGCTGCTGAAGGAGAAGGGCCTGCCCGTGCCGCGGACGTGGCGCGACCTGGCCGACCCCCGGTACCGGGGGCTCATCGCCTATCCCAACCCCAACACCTCGGGGACCGGATACACCATGCTGGCCACCATCGTCCAGATCTACGGCGAGCGGGAGGCCTTCGAGCTACTGAAGCGGATTCACCGCAACGTGGCCGAGTACACGCGCAGCGGAGCGGCGCCTGGACAGCTGGCCGGCCGCGGCGAGGTGGCCATCGGCATCACCTTCATCCACGACGCCGTGGACCAGGTGCTGAAGGGGTTCCCCATCACCTACAATGCACCCTCAGACGGCACGGGCTACGAGATCGGCGGGCTCAGCCTGGTGAAGGCAACCCGCAACCGGGCCAACGCCATCATCTTCATCGACTGGGCGCTGACCCCGGAGGCGCAGAAGCTGGCAGCGGAGCAGGGGCAATCCTACCAGATCCCGTCCAACATGAAGACCCCGATCCCGCGGGTGGCCCCGCGCTTCCAGGACTTCAAGGTGATCAAGTACGACTTCCTGAAGTACGGCAGTGCGGCCGTGCGGGACACTCTGGTGAAGAAGTGGACCACCGAGATCTTCCCGCTGCCGAAGTAGGGTGAGATAGGTGGCCGGCGCGCCTGCTGCGCGCCGGCCACCCACCCGCGGAGAGGCCATGGCCCGCGTCCTTGCTCTGCCGGCACTGCGCCGGCCGGCCAATACCACCCTGGTGGCCTGGGGGGTGCTGACCTTCCTGGGCGCGCTGCTCCTCCCGTGGGCGCGGGAGGGCCGTGAGCTCTTCGTCTACCTGTCCCAGACCACGGGAGCGGCCCTGCTCTCACGTAATCCCCTGCTGGCGGTGACTATGGGCCTGGCGGTGGCCGCCGCAGTCCTCGGCCTCCTCCCCTGGCCCGACGCTGTGCGCGGACGGGCGGCCGTGGCCGTCGGTGCGGCGGGCGCGGTCCTCTCCACCGGGTACCTCCTGACGATGGGGCAGCCCTTCGGCGCGGGGGCCATGGTCAGCATCCTGGGCTTCCTGGCTGTGCTGGGGACCGGACTGGCGCTCTCAGGACTTCTGCGCGCCGATACCTTCATCGCCGCCAGCGTCCTCTGGGTGGCCCTCTTTGTCCTGGTCTTCATCCTCTTCCCCCTGTGGTCGGTGCTCAAGGCCGCCGTCTACGTCAAGGGACACCTCACCCTGGCGGTAGTCAGAGAGACCGTCCGGTCGCCTAACTTCCTCCTGGTGAATAACCCGGCCACGCCGGGCAACGAGCTAGTATCGGCGCTGGCTGCCGGCCTGGGGGCCACCGCGCTGGTGGCAGTGGTCCTGAGGGGTATGAGGGTGTGGCCGCGGCTCCTCTGGGCTGCGGGCAGCGGGCTGGGGGTCTTCGCCCTGGCCGCGCTCTACCTGGGCTTTGGCGCCGTGCGCAACAGTGTCCTGCTGGCGGTGGTGGTGGGAGTTATCGCCACCGCCCTGGGCTTCCTCTTCGCCCTCCTCGGCGAGCGCTCCCAGCTGTGGACGCGCCGCCTCCTGGGACCGTTCTCCATTCTGCCGATCATCACGCCCCCCTTCGTCCTCGGCCTGGCCATGATCTACCTGTTCGGACGCAGGGGCTTCATCACACACCAGGTCCTGGGCATCTCCACCAACATCTTCTTCGGTCCCCTGGGGGTGGCCGTGGCCCAGGTCCTGGCGTTTGCGCCCATCGCCTACCTGGTGCTGCAGGGAGTGGTGCAGGCGATGGACGTGGCCCTGGAGGAGGCGGCGGAGACGCTGGGGGCGTCCCGCTGGCACGTCCTGCGCACGGTCATCTGGCCGCTGGCCAGGCCCGGGGTGGCCAACGCCTTCCTCCTGGTGGCCATCGAGAGCCTGGCCGACTTCGGCAACCCCATCATCATCGGCGGCGGGGTGCCCTACCTGGCCACGGAGGTCTTCTTCGCCATCATCGGGCGGTACAACCCCAACGAAGCCGCTGTCTACGGGGTGGTGCTGCTGATGATGACCCTGAGCATCTTCCTCCTGCAGCGCTACTGGATCGGCCGCCGCTCCTACGTCACCATCACCGGGCGGCCTTCCGCCAGCCGCCCGCGGCCTCTACCCCGGACGCTGGACTACGCGGTGACGGGCGCCTTTGTCCTGTGGGTGGCGCTGATCGTGGCGCTCTACGGCTCCGTCTTCGTGGGCAGCGTGACCAAGCTGTGGGGATTCGACTACACCTTCACCCTGGAGCACTTCAAGATCCTCCTGCCCGGGGGGACGGGGTGGCGGGTGTTCTGGACCTCCACGTGGCTGTCGGCAGCGGCGGCCCTGCCCGCCACCGTGCTGGGATTCCTCATCGGCTACCTGGTGACGCGGGCGGAGTTCCCCGGACGCAGCACCCTGGAGTTCGCCTCCATGCTTTCCTTCGCCACTCCCGGCACGGTCATGGGTATCGGGTACATCCTCGCCTTCAACCAGGGGGCCCTGCTGCTGACCGGGACGGGGATGATCATCGTCCTGGCCTTCATCTTCCGCAACATGCCGGTGGCCATCCGCTCCGGGGTCGCGGCCATCCACCAGATCGACCGCTCTCTGGAGGAAGCCTCCACCATGCTGCGGGCCACCTCCCCCACCACCCTGCGGCGCATCGTGATCCCCCTGACCTGGTCGGCGCTGCTGTCAGGGCTTGTCTTCGCCTTCGTCCGCGGCATGACCGCCATCAGCCAGATCATCTTCCTGATCACCCCCCGGTACAGCCTGGCCACGGCGCAGATCCTCTCCTATGTGGAGTACGGCAGCCAGGGACGGGGGGCGGTGCTGGCCTCGGTGCTTACCCTGTTCATGATTGTGGTGATCATGGCGCTGTACGCTGTCAACCGCCGGCTGGGCGCGCGCATGGCCCGCGAGGTGGCAGCCACGTGAGCAGCGCGCAGCCCGGATCGGCCTCCCTGCTGGGCCGTGCGGCCGCAGCGGTAGCGGTGCGCCTGGAAAGGCTGCGCAAGACCTTCGGCCCGGTGGTGGCGGTGGACGACGTCACCCTGGAGATCCCCGCGGGGAAGCTGGTTACCCTGCTGGGGCCCTCAGGCTGCGGCAAGACCACCACCCTGCGCATCATCGCCGGCCTGGAGCACCCCAGCGCCGGCCGGGTCTACATCGGCGACGAGGACGTCACCCCTCTGCCCGCGGCCAGCCGGGGCGTGACCATGGTCTTCCAGTCCTACGCCCTCTTCCCGCACCTGACCGTGTTTGAGAACATCGCCTATGGGCTGCGCATCATGCGCCTGCCCGCGGAGCAGATCGCCGCCCGGGTGCGGGCGGCCCTGGAGCTGGTAGGGCTCCCGGGCGTGGAGCAGCGCTTCCCGGCGCAGCTCTCCGGAGGCCAGCAGCAGCGCATCGCCGTGGCCCGGGCGCTGGTCATGGAGCCCCGGGTGCTCCTCTTCGACGAACCGCTGTCCAACCTGGACGCCAAGCTGCGCAAGCGGGTGCGCGCGGAGATCCGCGAGCTGCAGCAGCGGCTGGGGATTACCAGCATCTACGTGACCCACGACCAGGCCGAGGCCCTGGCCCTCTCCGACGTGGTGGTAGTGATGAACCTGGGGCGGGTGGAGCAGGTGGGCACGCCCCGCGACCTGTACACCCGGCCGGCCACGCGCTTCGTCGCCGACTTCATCGGCGAAGCCAACCTCCTCCCCGGGCGCTACAGCGACGGCCGGGTGACCGTCGGTCCCCTCACCTTCCCCTTCCGCCAGGAGGGGGTGGCTCCCGGGCCGGTGACGGTGGTGGTGCGGCCGGAGGCCGTGGCCCTGCGCACCGACGGCGAGGGACTTCCAGGCCGGGTGCGCACCGCTTTCTTCATGGGGATGACTCTGGAGTACCTGATCGAGACCCCGGTGGGTGAGGTCAGCGTGGTGGAGCCCCTGGCCGGGCGGGGCCTTTTGCCCGTGGGCGCGGAGGTCCGCCTGCAGTTCCAGGACGCCGGCGTCTACCTGCTGCCGGGGGAACAGGACGGAGGCACCAGCCAGTGAGGTGAACGCATGCCCCGGTTCTCAGCCAACCTGAACATGCTGTTCCTTGAGGTACCGTTCATGGAGCGGTTCGCCCAGGCGCGGGCCGCCGGCTTCAGTGCGGTGGAGGCGGGGTTCGTGCCCGCCGATCCCCTCTTCCCCTACGAGTACGACCTGGACGCCGCCGCAGCGGAGCTGCGACGCACCGGGCTGCGGCTGGTGCTGTTCAATGTCCCCCTGGGCGACCGCACGAAGGGCGACCGGGGGATTGCCGTCCATCCGGCGCGCCGCGAGGAGTTCCGGGAGGGGATCGTCCGCGCCGTAGACGCGGCGCGCCGACTGGACTGCCGGCAGCTGAACTGCCTGGTGGGCCTGCGCGACGAGGCGGTGCCCTACGAGGAGCAGTGGGCCTGTCTGGTGGACAACCTGCGCGCGGCGGCGCAGACGCTGCAGGCGGCGGACCTGACCCTGACCGTGGAGCCCCTGAACCCCATAGACCTCCCGGGGTTCTTCCTCACCCGCAGCGCAGACGCCGTCCGCCTGCTGCAGGAGGTGGGTGCGCCCAACGTCCGCCTGCAGTACGACGTCTACCACATGCAGCGCTCCGAGGGGAACATCATCGCCACGCTGCGGACGCTGCTGCCGTGGATCGGCCACGTGCAGATCGCCGACCCGCCGGGACGGCACCAGCCGGGCACGGGGGAGCTGAACTTTACCACCATCCTCCGTGCGCTGGACGACGCCGGGTACCAGGGGTACGTGGGCCTGGAGTATAAGCCGCTGGGCTCCACCCGGGAGTCGCTGCTGTGGGTGACGGCCATGGGTTACAGCTTTGGCTGAACGGCCGGGCCGGGCCCGCGCCGCTGCGGCCCGCTACGTCGCCCCCGCGGTCCTCTGCATCATCCGGCACGGAGACGCCGTGCTACTGCTGGAGGGGGCGCGGCGGAAGCGCTGGGCGGGCCGGCTGCAGGGGATCGGTGGCGAGCTGCAGCCCGGGGAGGACCCGCTGGGCGCGGCGCTGAGGGAGATCCGGGAGGAGACCGGGCTGCGGCTCAGCGCGGCCGACGTGCAGGTGAAGGGTGCGCTGCACTCGCAGGGATTCTACGGGACCAGCAAGCTGGTGATCGTGGTGCTGGCCCGCTCCCCGCACCGGCGCGTGCGCAGTGGGGACGAAGGGCGGCTGCGCTGGGTGCCGCTGCGGGCGCTGGGGGCAAAGCGGCACCTGATCCCGGACCTGTACACGCTCATCCCCCGGGTCCTGGCCCTGCGCCCGGGAGAGCTGCTCTCCGGGGCGGCGGTCTTCACCGGTCGGGGTGAGCTGAAATCGCTGCACCTGACCACCGTACGGAGCTGAACCGCCCCAGAGGGCGGATGGGGGGAGGAGGCCTATGAAGCAGACCATCGGATTCATCGGATTGGGGATCATGGGCAAGCCCATGTCCCAGAACCTGCTGCGCGCGGGGTACCCCCTGGTGGTGCATGACGTCGTCCGCGCTCCGGTCGAGGAGCTGGTGCGCGCCGGCGCTGCGGACGGCGGGTCCTGCCGCGGGGTGGCCGAGCGCAGCGACGTGGTCATCACCATGCTGCCGGACTCGCCGGACGTGCGCACAGCGGCCCTGGGGCCGGACGGGATCCTGGAGGGGATCCGTCCCGGCACCGTCTACGTGGACATGAGCACCATCTCTCCCATTACCACCAGGGAGGTGGCCGCGGCCATGCAGGCCAAGGGCGTCCCCATGCTGGACGCGCCGGTAAGCGGCGGGCAGAAGGGCGCCATCGAGGCCACCCTGTCCATCATGGTGGGCGGGCCGGAGGAGGTCTTCCAGCAGGTCCGTCCCATCTTCGAGGTGATGGGCAAGAACATCGTGCACATGGGGGAGATCGGGGCGGGGCAGGTGACCAAGGCCTGCAACCAGATCGTGGTAGGGATCACCATCATGGCCGTCAGCGAGGCCCTGACCCTGGCCCGCAAGTCCGGGGTGGATCCCGCCCGGGTGCGCGCCGCCCTCCTGGGGGGCTTCGCCCAGAGCCGCATCCTGGAGCTGCACGGGCAGCGCATCCTGGAGCGCAACTTCGACCCCGGATTCCGAATCCGCCTGCATCACAAGGACCTGAAGATCGCCCTGGAAACGGGGCGGGCCACGGGGACGCCGCTGCTGGCCACGGCGCTGGTGCACGAGGTCCTGGGGGCGCTGCAGAGCCTGGGCGAGGGAGAGCGCGACCACTCGGCCATCGTCCGCTTCGTGGAGCGGCTGGCCGGGCTGGACGGCGCGGGAGGCGGCCGGTAGAATAAACCGTTGGCGGGAGTGTCAGCCCGCAGGCTTGGGTGCTGCGGGTTCCCCGGAACGCGGGGGCGTGGTGTAGCCTGGTTGAACACACCTCCCTGTCACGGAGGAGACCGCGGGTTCAAATCCCGTCGCTCCCGCCAGTCACAGCATCCGGATACTTGCCGTCACTCGTAGCCACACGGGCAGGTTCTCGTCGGGGTTGTTCTAGATTCGAAACAAACTCAGTCTGGTCCCCGACCTGAGTTTCGCTGCTGCGGACGACCC
This sequence comes from Armatimonadota bacterium, assembly GCA_031459715.1. Lineage (NCBI taxonomy): Bacteria > Bacillati > Candidatus Sysuimicrobiota > Candidatus Sysuimicrobiia > Candidatus Sysuimicrobiales > Candidatus Humicultoraceae > Candidatus Humicultor > Candidatus Humicultor tengchongensis. The sequence continues at coordinate 101,562 of JAVKIA010000001.1, forward strand.
CCGCGGGCAGTTCCAAAGTGGAGTAAGCGCCCCTGACAGGCCAGATGACGCGGCCCGGCCGCACGTTTTCGAAGATGCGCACGACACGGTTTCCTCTGTCCAGGAAGACCACATCGATGGGATAACGCAGGCCGATAGTCTGGATCGAATTACACGGGACAAGCCACAGTCCATCGCCGAGGCGGAACCTACCGTAGCCGTAGAGGCCAAGGAGCCTCTTGCGAAATGAGTCGGCTGCGCGGACATTTATCCCCAGATAGGTACCGCGTGTTCGGTTTATGACATACATAGGTACGGCCCCTCGGAGCCAGCGTCCCCGGCACTACGGCGCCGCAGGCTGGGTCCCCGGCAATTCAGGCCGCTCCTTCACGGGCTCGACGACGCTTGGTGACACAAAGATCACCAGTTCTGTCTCCCCTCGCTGGAATCGGACGCTGCGAAACAGAGCGCCCAGAATAGGGATGTCGCCGAGGATGGGGACCTTCTGAACGGTCTGGCTTTCATCACGCTGAATGAGCCCGCCCAGAACCAGGAATTCCTCCGGGCGCATGCTCACCACGGTCTCGACACGCCGGCTCCTGATTGTGGGTATGGTGATCCCAGCGGCGACGATGGCGTTGGTGAAGTCGAGGCTGCTCACCTCGGTCTTCAGGTCCAGCGTCATGGGCTCGCCCGCTTCTACAATTGCCTTGAACTCCAAGCGCACCCCAAACTCTTTGAAGGCGACGCTCAGGCCAGTCGGGGTGAGCACGGGGATCGGCACCTCGCCGCCGATGAGCAGCTTTGCTGGTCTCCCCTCCAGCACCACGACCCGGGGGTTGGCCAGGGTCCTTGCGGCGCCACGTCCTTCCAGCAACTGCAGCCGCGCTATCAAGAGCTGCAAGGGCGTCAGAGGCCAGTCCTGTCCCAGATTGCCGAAGTGGAAGGCAAACGGATCGGTAAGGAGCTCCGAGATATTACCGCCGCCCCACTCAACCCCCATCTGGCGGAGAGCCTGACGGTCGACTTCGGCAACGAAAGCATCAACCCGCACCTGGATGGGCGAGCGGATGCGGACGAGCAGGACCACGTTCTTGGCAAAGGCTTTGACGATGGCTTCTATGCGCTTCAGTTCCGACTCGGTGGCCACCGTTCCCTCGACCAGGACGGTGTCCTCCCGGATCACCTTGGCGATCACGGGCAGGTCCTTCAGCGCTTCGCGCAGCTGCTCTTCTAGCACCTTGGTCGCCGGGGGTGGCGGTGGGGTCGGTTGTTCCACAGTTAAGAGGCTGACGACGCGTTTCCCGAAGGCTGAGGCGATCCCTTCAGCGCGCGCCTTGTCCGCCTCGGTCTTCACTGACCCTTCCAGGATCACCGTGTCGTTAACGATCCTCGCCCGCACGCCGGGCTCCCGCAGGATCTCCAGGAGCGTCTTGGTGGGGTCGGCTACGGGTGCTGTCACCACCACCACCCGGTACGTGGTCAGACCTCTGGCATCCCACACGCTGATGGTCGTTTCGCCGGCCCGCTTGGCGATGATCATCAGCTCGTTGCGGGTAATGACGTTGACGTCTGCGATGTCCGGGGCAGCAACGACCACCCTCTGGATGTTATTGAGCTTCAAGAGCCTGCCGTGGTTGATCTGTACGATGACCGTCTCGCCCGCGTCGATGGGCGGGGCGGCGATAGCCATCAGGGCGAGCACGAGAACCAGAACTACGCTGGAGCGCATGGCTGCCCTCCCTTCCTCTGCACCGAGCGGTTCTGCGCCTGGCCGTTCAACCACTCATCGACCAGGCACTGCGGGCGGCCCGAACCTGGCTGGGCCGACCGGCTTGATGAACTCCGAGTAGATCCGAATCAGTCCCGGTCCCCCGACAACCACAAAGACTGCGGGCAGGATCAGGAAGATGATCGGGAAGAGCATCTTGATTGGCGTCTTCATCGCCCGCTCCTCGATGCGCTGCCGTCTGAGGGTACGGACTTCGCTGGCCTGAATCCGCAGCACTTTGGCAATGCTGACCCCGAACTCCATCGCCTGGATAAGAGCGCCAGTAAAGGAGACGAGTTCCTCAAGCCCCGTGCGGGAGCCGATGGCCCTCAATGCATTGTGCCGGTCGCCGCCCAGTCTCACCTCTTCCAGATAAGCTCGGATCTCTTCAGCAAGCGGGCCCGGTCGGCGTGTTGCCACTACCTCCAGAGCCTGATCTAACCCGAGTCCCGCCTCCACCGAGATGGTGAGCAGGTCCAGCGTCTCCGGGAGTTCTCTCATGATTCTGGCCTGCCGCTGGCGGATCTTGCGGCGGATGGCAAGCTCGGGCCACAGGTATCCTAGACCTGCAAAGGCGAAAGCGCTAACCGCCTGCAGGGGGAGTGGCCGGTGCAACAGCGCCCCAGCACCGTATGCGGCGCCGCCCAGGAGCCCTGCGCGTGCCCACTTGAGGAGGACCCAGGCAACAGGATCGGCATATCGCTGGCCGGCCCTGGCCAGGTTACTGCGGACGGCGTCGATGGATCGGGGAGGGATGACCTTGCCCATGAGACGGGCCGTGGATGCAACCAGGGGAATGAAGGCGCGCCGGTGAAATGGGAGCGCGAGCACCTCGGCTCTTGAGGTGTGCTCCTGCCGGATGTGTGTCAAACGCGCCGCAACCACCTGATACTCGGGATTTCGCCTGGCGATGGCCATTACCCCCGTGAGGATCGTGGTGAAGACCAACAGGCCGATGAGCAAAGGCTCCATTCAGCTCCCTCCTACACGTCGATGGCCACGATCCGCCGCAGGAAGTACGCTCCCAGCAGCTGCATAAAGAGCGACACAGCCAGCATGGATCGCCCGGCGTCGGTGAAGAGGAGGTAGGACATGTATTCTGGCACGCCGATGAGAAAGATGGCCAACAGCACCGCGGGCGTGATAGCGATGATGATGGCGGAGAGGCGCTGCTGGGCAGTTCGCACCCTGATGAAGTTCTTCAGGAAGACGCGCTCTCGGATGGTCGCGGTGATGTGATCCAGCAGCTCAGCCAGGTTCCCTCCGATCTGTCGGTTGATCAGGATGCCGGAGACCGCGAGATCAAAATCCAGGCTCTGCATGCGGTACGCCATGCGCATCAGGACATCCTCCACGGTCGAGCCCAGATTCATCTCCCGCAAGGCCCTGGCGAACTCCGCGGAGATGGGCGCCGGAAGGTCGTTGGCCACCGCCGCCATCCCCTGGGTGAACCCGTGTCCGGCCCGCAATGAGTTGGCGATGGTCTGCAGCGCGTCGGGAAGCTGGCGATTGAACGCAGCGCGCCTGCGGAGTTTTCTCAGCCTGGCCCAGAGCAGAGGTGTCAGCACGCCAATGATGCCCAGTAGCAGGGCGGCGAGCAACGCCGTCCCTCTCCCCCGGACCGCCAGCTTGCCCAGCAGGCTCAGACCAAGCGCGCACAGGCCTGCGATCAGCACGAACTCCCCCGACTTCAAAGGGAGGTCGGCCTGGTCGAGCAGGTCGTCCAGGGAGCGGGAGATTTTCAGGCGGTCGTTGAGGCGGCCGGCTGCAGACTCCCCTGCCCCATACCCAGCGGTTGGATTCTGTCCGGCCCGGGAGGCATAGCGGGCCAGCCGCTCCGCCATGGCCAGACGAGGCTCAGCCAACCAGCGCAGCACCAGGTAGATAACGGAGAAACACCCCACAAACACCAGCAGTGCAATGGGCCACATCCCCGTCCCTCAGCCCAGGAAGATCTCCAGGGGAAGGTCAATCCCCATGGTCTTGAAACGGTCGTAGAAGCGCGGCCGGATCCCGGTAAAGGCGTGCGCGCCCACCACCTGGCCGTCCGGGGTGACTCCTGTCTGGCGGTAGAGCACGATGTCCTGCATGGTGATCACATCGCCTTCCATGCCAGTGATCTCTGCGATCTTGACGATCTTGCGTGTGCCGTCGCTGAGCCTGGCCATGTGAATGAGCAGGTGGAAGGCCGAGGCCATTTGCTCCCTGATCGCCCGGGAGGGAAGTTCCATGCCCGCCATCAAGACCATCGTCTCCACCCGGGCGAGTCCGTCGCGCGGAGAGTTGGCGTGAGCGGTAGTGAGGCTCCCCTCGTGCCCTGTGTTCATGGCCTGCAGCATGTCCAGGGCCTCTGCGCCTCGCACCTCACCCACGATGATGCGGTCGGGTCGCATGCGCAGAGCGTTTCGCACCAGGTCCCGCTGGGTGACCTGCCCCCTTCCTTCAATATTCGGCGGTCGGGTCTCCAGCCGGACCCAGTGCGCCTGCTTGAGCTGGAGTTCGGCCGCGTCCTCGATGGTGATGATGCGTTCGCTCTCCGGGATGAACATGCTCAGGACGTTGAGCAGCGTGGTCTTTCCTGCCCCTGTGCCTCCGGTGATAAGGGTATTCAGCTTGGCCTGCACGGAAGCGCGGAGGAAGTCACGCATTTCGGGCGTCATGGTGCCAAAACGGATCAGGTCTGCATCGGTGTATGGATCCCGGGAGAACTTGCGGATGGTGAGGCAGGGTCCGTTGAGCGCCAGCGGAGGGATGATGGCGTTCACCCGCGACCCGTCCGGGAGCCGAGCATCCACGTAGGGCTGGCTCTCGTCGACGCGCCTTCCCACTTCAGCGACGATCTTCTCGATGATGCGCATGACGTGCTGGTCGTCCCGGAACCTCACGCCGGTGGGGTAGATCCTGCCCTCCTGCTCGACGTAGACCTGATTCGGGCCGTTCACCATGACTTCGGTAATCGCCGGGTCGCGGATCAGAGGGTCGATCGGCCCATAACCGAGGGTTTCGTTGACGATATCGGTAATGAGGCGGGAGCGGTCATCGCGCGAGAGAAGCGCGTTTTCGCGGTCGAGAATGCGCGCGACTTCCTTCTCGATCTCCTCGCGGGCTGTGGCAGGAGCCCCTCTCCGTCCGAGCTCCTCGATCAGGAGGCGGTGGACGGTGTTCTTCAGCGTCTGGTGGGGTTCGACCCACGATCGGGCGGTATCCAGGACCTCCTCGAGTCGTCTACGCAGTGACACCCTGCAACCTCCCCATGTGTCCCACGACCGTCCGTGCCAGGCCAAGGACCCTTCGTGTGAAGGGGGCGCCAGGCGCTTCCAGGATCATCGGTACACCCCGGTTGGCCGAAGCGATGACGCGGTCGTCGCGGGGAACCAGTCCGGCGAATCGCAGCCCCAGCGTCCGCTCGGCGTCTCTGGGGTTGACGGAGAACCGCTCGTCGAAGCGATTTCCTACAAGGGCGATGTTGTGTGCGGGAAACCGGAGCTTAGCCAGCATCTCGATAACCTGACTCACGTCCTTGAGGCAGATGACGTCCAGGGTTGTGAGCACGATGGCTAGGTCGGCAACATCCAGAGTGGCCAGCATCGTGTCGAAGGCGGACACCGTGGCGTCGACCACAACATAGTCGTACAATGTTTGCAGCACGCCGAGAACCGTGCGGAACCGTTCGGGAGGGATCTCCTCTGCCTGTTCGGTCCGCAGCGGAGCGGCCAGCACCTCGATGCCGCTGGCATGCCGGTGCAGGAATCGATCGGCGATCTCCACGTCCAGGGCCTTGTTGAGGTCGTGAATCGTGTGCTCGGGCTTGATGTTCAACAGCGTCGCCAGGTCTCCGAAGTAGAGGTCCCCGTCCACGACGGCCACGCGACCGACACGAAGTTGCTTTAAGGCAATAGCCAGGTTCACGGTGATGGTGCTCTTGCCGACTCCCCCTTTGCTGGACATCACGGCGACGATGGTGCCCCTGCGGTCGGCGGCTGACTGTGCGGCGGACCTTGCTTCATCAATGAGCCGAAGCACAGCCTCCTCGGTAATGGGTTCAAAGAGACACTCCCGGGCCCCGGCCTTCATCGCTCGGCGGATCTCTTCCACGGTCTTGCGCGGCGTGATCAGAACCAGAAACACTCCGGGATACTGTCGGGAAAGCCTGTCTGCTACATCGAACCCGCGCATGTCGGCGAGATCGGTGGAGAGAAAAATGAGCTGAGGTCGGCGGTAGGCCACGGCTTCGAGGAGTGCCGCATCGTCGTCCGCCTCGGCCACGATGCGCGCGCCCTGCTGTTGGGCCACCACCCGCGAGATGAGGTTTCTGCTGGCATCGTCGGAGGTGGCAACGATAATCCGCAGGAACTGAGGCACGTGGGGGTCCTACTCGATCAGTTTCACAGTGTAGACGCCTGTGTCGAACTCGGTCTCCCGGCCGTACGCCTGCATCGACACAATGGATACAAACCCGCCCTCGATCGTCGGGTTGGCTCCGGTGAACTTTCCGGTGGAACAGTCGAGTTGGAATGCAGCGAATCCCCAGATCTCGGTGGTGTAGGTGCCCTGCCCGCTAACTTGGTACGCGGGATTCAGCAAGGGCACCATGATGATACGGTCCAGCAAGTTGGGACTCTCGCAGCGAGTATCGACGCCCCGAGTAATCGGCCCGATCTTTACCCCGGTCTCGGTCTTCACGTTGGCGCACAGCGCAGGGGCACTGTCTGGATATGTTCCCCGTGTGACATCGTCGGTCCGTCCCATGTCGTAGCAGTACTCGGTGGGGGAGCCGTTGATGAAGTAGTCAAGCCACTGCGCCCCGCCTCCGCTGGGACAGTCAAAGCAGCCCATGCTGAGGAGACCCGTATTCCCGGAGCCCCATGGGCTGTCGTCGCTGGGATCGTTGGGGTTATCGCTGATATCAAAGGTAAGCGGAAACCTCCGGCACTGCTCCGGCCGGCGGGGATCGTCCAGCTCCATCCACAGATACTCATTGCATTCGAGTTGGGTTGCGTACGCCTCCCAGTTCAGACCTATGGGGACGAGCCCCTTCGTCAGAATGATAGGGGTCAGCCGGGCGGTGCAGCGGACGGCGACCTCGATGCTGGGGCGGAGGAGGCGGAAGAAGTACGTGGGGACGGCTTCGCGAATCTCCACTCTGACCCGTCGCGGATCAATCAGCGTGGGCTGGTTGTTGTCGTCCAGGGTTGTAGCCTGGAGCACGTCCCAGCTGATGTGGTTCCTGATCATGTCGCTGGCCGCGTACCGCTCCGCAGTGGGCGCCGCCGTAGCTGGATCCCGCCGGAGATTCAATGCCCCTGCCAGGGCGCCGGAGTCGCAGGCGTTTTGCATGGCGCGCCTGTAGCGGAAGACAATTCCCAGGTCTACGGCCATGCTCAGGAAGAGCAGCAGGACCAGAAAGAGACCTACCGTCAGAACGGCAATGGCCCCTCGCTCAGGTTCTGGACGCACTGCGAGCTTCATGAACGTGCCTCCGTGAAACTCACAAACGTGCCTCCGTGAAACTCACAACGGACTTGGTGGTCGCTCTCCAGACCTCGACGTTGAAAATCGTAGGTGCAGGGACTTTCGGAGCGGCAGCCTGGGCGGGTGCAGTGGTTGTCGGCGCAGACGGCCCGGAGGAGCGACGGAGCGCGGTTGTCCCGAAGGCGAGACGGGGCCGGGGAGCGGTGCGAGCTACGGCAGCCTGAGGAGCTGGTCCGGGGGCAGGCTTCACTACGCGGCCGAGAGCGCTCTCGATGGTTTTTCCGCTTGTCCGTACCTGCTCCGTTACCCCATAAGGCCTCAAGGCCAGCCGGACCTTCCCGCTGTTGTCGATCTGTGCCAGGGTCTCCACCTGTTCGGGGGAGAGGGCCAGGGTGGCGGAAGTGCTGACGCGTGGTTCCTCCCCGGGCTTCTGCTCGACCTTTTGAGCGATCGCCACGACTTCGATGTCCTGCAGGATGATCTTAGTGAACTTCAGGTCTCCCTCATTGACGGTGCCGACCACGTCGACACGGTCGCCTGGGAAGACGAATCCAGCCACGCCGACTACCTCGTTCACAGCGATGGTCATGGCCCGTTTGTTCTTGGGGAGCACGTAGGCCAGCCCTACGTTCACCCCGGCAGGCGCCAGCTTGTTGAGCAGCACCTGCTCATCCGCAAAGATCGGCGCCACCGCCACTCGGTTCACGACGTCCTCGATCCTGCGTGCAGCCTGCGGGTGGATAGCTGCTGCAGGAAGCTCCCGCAGTTCCAGGGCGTCTGCGGTGACAGTTTTCCGCTCGGCGATGCTGGCCTTGGCAAAGACGACCGCCTCAGTCTTGGCCGGGGCTACGACGGCAGCCTCACGTTGCAGGCTTCGCAGGTAGTTGATCACTGCCAGCGTTGTAAGCGACGCCATGGCAATGGCCACAACCGGTAGGATCCACCTGCGTCTCATGGCATATTCCCTCCTACTCCCACCTCATCGTCGACTGGCCGGTGACCTCCAGGTATCCCGGGTAGCTCATCCGGCCAATGAACGGAATGTCCCCGGTGATAGGCATGAGGGTGTAGACCTTGTACCGCACCGTGACGGTGACCAGACGCTCCAGCCCGTCGGTACTTCGAGTAATCTGGATGCATGAGTTGTACGGTGCCGCGCACGGCACGGCATCCACGCTGAGAAACTGGGCGGTTTGCTGCACGCGCTGCCGGATGGCGGGATCAGCGGAAACATCAAAGTCCTGCACGATGCCAAATCTGGCTCCCTCCCGTGCGGCGTTTGTCACGATCAGCCACGAGCCAAAAACACGTCCAAACTCGAAAATCAAGAAGAGCAATAGGAGCAGTAGCGGTGTAAGCAGGACCAGCTCGACCGCGACCTGACCTCGGTGGTCATCGCACTTCTTCATTGGCCCGTACAGCATGCGCGCGGGCCACCTGACAACCGTCCGGTGGCCCGCGCAGAGTGTCCATCACCTGTCACGCAACGGACATTCCATCCCGCTACGGAATCGCTGGTGGGTTGATGGCTTGGCCCATCCAGTTGACGATCGCCGTGACAGCACCGGTGAGGGCGGGTTGCAGGGCGAACGCGGCGACGACAAGGAACAGAGCGACAGCTCCGAGCATCGCGACATACTCGACTGCGTCCTGGCCAGCTTCATCCCGGTGAAGCTTCCAGGCCAACCAAGCTCGTGCGTACGGCAGGGCTGACATGACCGACCTCCTTTCTAACAGGGTTTCGGACAGCATCGACCGCCGTCGTCCCGATGCGGCGGTCAACACTCACGCTAGCCCCGGCTCAGACGGGATGCCACTACTCGGGCAGGTAGACTTCGGGTAGCCTACCCGAAGTGCAGGTTGGGGGAAGGATCCCTACGGGTGGTCGCTAGGGTGATTTCGGGAGGGGTCTAGCCTCGAACGCATCGCCCGCCCGATCATCATGGCCTGCCCGCGATCTCTGACCCCCAGCTTGCGGAAGAGGTTCTTCAGATGAAACTTCACGGTGTTCTCGGAAATCCAGCACAGCTTGGCAATCTCGGCGTTAGAGCGCCCTTCGGCGAGATGTGTGAGCATTTCTAGCTCTCTGGAGGTCAGATGGAGGTCGGTGGTGGGGAACTGGGGATTTCCCAGCTCCACCAGCTGGCGGAGGATCTCAGCGGCCCGTTCGATCCGCTCCGCAAGTTCAGCCAGAGCCCGGCCAAACTCCACCTCCTGCTCGTGGGTGAGCGGCCCGCTGCGGTTGGCGAGCTGAAAAGCCACCCTGGCGATAATGTCCTCAGCCGTCCCCGCCATAGCGACACCAGGCAAGCAGTCTTACCCAGAATCGACAAGAAGGTGCCGCAATCTTGACGCGAAACCGCCGTGTTCCTTATGTAAAGCCTAGGTAGCTATTTTTTGTTCTTGGGCGGGCTGGCTCTTCCTGCTACCCGTCGGGTAGGATCTGTCGGAGAGAAGGTTCCGGCCGGTAGGAGTTGGTCGCGGCCGGCTCCGACCTGTGGCTGGCGCCTCCCAGCTTGCCCGGCGGTTCCAGCGGCCAGACCGGGTCGGATCCTTTCGCAAACCCAGTGATGCTCGCTCAAGAGTCAGCGCTTCAGCAGCTTGCTGCCGTACAATCCGGTGGGCCTGACCAGGAGAATGCCCAGCATGATGGCGAAGGGGGCCATCTGGGCCAGGGGCGCGTAAACCAGCGAGCCCAGAGAAGTCACCTGTCCCACCAGAAAGGCGGAGACCAGCGTCCCCTTGATGCTGCCCAGCCCGCCGATGATCACCACCATGAAGACGAAGGCCAGCACGTTGAGGCCCATCTGGGGGTCCACCATGATGAGCGGGGCGTGCAGCCCTCCCGCCAGGCCCGAGAGCATCCCGGCCAGGACGAAGGTGATGGTAAAGAGGCGGTAGACGTTGATCCCCAGGCCTTCCACGTGGTCCACGTCCTCAATGCCCGCGCGGATGGCCTTGCCGGTGATGGTGCGGTTCAGGAAGAGGGTAATCCCCAGGTAGACCAGCACGGCCAGGCCCACCACAATCAACCGATAGACGGGAACAGGCGTCCCCAGGATGCTGACCTGCGCCTGGACGGGGATTTCCGCCGGCCGGGGGATCAGCCCCCAGATGTACTTGATGGTCCCCACCCCGCCGACGAGTACGCCGAAGGAGGTAATCATGGTGAAGGTGATATCCCGGGCGTAGATGCGGAAGAAGACGAACCGCTCCACCGCCAGGCTTACCGCCCCCGCAACCAGCGCTCCCACCAGAACCGCCATCCAGATGTTGCCTGTGGCCACCTGCACTGTATAGGTGAGGTAGGCCCCCACGGAGTAGTAGAGGAGCTGGTCCAGGCTGATAATGCGCATCAGGCCGAAGCACAGGGAGAGGCCGATGGCCAGCAGGAAGTAGATGCTGCCCATGCTTAGCCCGAAGATGATCCCTGAGATCAGCAGCTGCCGGTCCATGCCACGACCTACCCGCGGTCCCCCGCGGCCGGGAGCGGCCGCCTGAGGGGCAGGGGGCGGCGCAACAGCGGCTCCAGCGTGCCCCAGATGCCCTTCTCCCCCGCCAGCATGATCAGCACCAGGAGGAAGCCCACGAAGAACTCCCAGTTCACGATGACCCGGCTGAGCACGTCCTTCATC